>CAZZVH010000239.1:0-6066 GCA_964657365.1 uncultured Burkholderiaceae bacterium | reverse complement strand
ACGAACGGCACGCGCTGCTCGACCGCGGCACGGACGCCGCGCACGAAGCGCTCGCCGACGACCGAGCCCATCGAGCCGCCCATGAAATCGAACTCGAAGCAGACGGCGACGACCGGCAGCGTCATGAGCGCGCCGCCCATGACGACGAGCGCATCGGTCTCGCCGGTGTTCTCGAGTGCGTTCTTCAGCCGCTCCGGGTACTTCTTGCTGTCCTTGAACTTGAGGGCGTCGACCGGCAGCACTTCCTGGCCGACCTCGTAGCGGCCCTCGGCGTCGAGGAAGGCATCGAGCCGGGCCCGCGCGCTCATGCGGTGGTGGTGGCTGCACTTGGGGCAGACGTACAGGTTCTTCTCGAGATCGGTCTTGTAGAGCACCGTCTCGCAGGCCGGACACTTGATCCACAGCCCCTCGGGAACCGTGCGGCGCTCGCTCGGATCGGTGGGCTGGATCTTCGGCGGCAGCAGTTTCTCGAGCCAGCTCATCGCGTCTCTCCTGTTCTTGCTCCCTCTCCCGCACGCGGGAGAGGGCTGGGGTGAGGGCCATCGAGCGCCGCCCGGATCTCGGCCATGAATCGCCCCGCGATCATCGGCGCCTCGTCGATCGCGGCCCCCTCGAGCCGCTGCACCAGCGCGCTGCCGATGACCACCGCATCGGCCACCTCGGCGACCGCGCGGGCCGTCGCCGCATCGCGGATGCCGAAGCCGACGCCGACCGGAAGTTTCACGTGTGCCTTGATGCGCGGAATCATGGTCGCGACGGCGCCGATGTCGAAGTGGCCGGCACCCGTCACGCCCTTGAGCGACACATGGTAGACGTATCCAGCGGCCACCTTGGCGACGCTGGCGATGCGGGCATCGCTCGACGTCGGCGCGATCAGGAAGATGAGATCGATCCCGCGCGCCTTCAGCAAGGTGGCGAAGGCGCCGCATTCCTCCGGCGGATAGTCGACGACGAGGACGCCGTCGACGCCGGCCGCCTGCGCATCGTCGGCGAAGCGGACGACGCCATAGCGCTCGACCGGATTCGCGTAGCCCATCAGCACGACCGGCGTGGTCGTGTCGGTGCTGCGGAAGTCGCGCACGACGGCCAGCACCTGCGCCGTGCCGATGCCGCGCGCCAGTGCGCGCTCGCCGGCCTTCTGGATCACCGGCCCGTCGGCCATCGGATCGCTGAACGGCACGCCGAGCTCGATGATGTCGGCGCCGGCCGCGGCCATCGCCCGCATGATGGCCGCCGTGCCCTCGGCATGCGGATCGCCGGTCGTGATGTAGGGGACCAGCGCGGTGCGCCCCTGGTCACGCAGCCGTGCGAACGTGGCGTCGATGCGGCTCATCGCGCTGCCATCTCCGCGTCCAGCTCGGCGACGGTGGCGATGTCCTTGTCGCCGCGGCCGGAGAGGTTCACGAGCAGGTGCTTGTCGCTCGCCATCGTCGGCGCGAGCTTCATCGCGTAGGCGACGGCGTGGCTCGACTCGAGCGCAGGGATGATGCCTTCGGTGCGGCAGAGATGGTGGAACGCCTTCAGCGCCTCGTCGTCGGTGATGCCGACGTATTCGGCGCGGCCGATGTCGTGCAGGTACGCGTGCTCGGGGCCGACGCCGGGATAGTCGAGGCCGGCCGAGATCGAGTGCGTCTCGACGATCTGGCCGTCGGCGCTCTGCAGCAGGTAGGTGCGGTTGCCGTGCAGCACGCCCGGGCTGCCGCCGAGGATCGAGGCGGCGTGCTTGCCGGAATCCAGCCCGTGGCCGGCGGCCTCGACGCCGATCAGCCGTGTCTTCTCGTGGACGATGTACGGATAGAAGATGCCCATCGCGTTGCTGCCACCGCCGACGCAGGCGATCACGGCATCGGGCTGGCGGCCGGTCATCTGCGGCATCTGCACCAGGCACTCGTCGCCGATCACCCGCTGGAAGTCGCGCACCATGGTCGGATACGGGTGCGGGCCGGCGACGGTGCCGATGATGTAGAACGTGTTCTCGACGTTGGTGACCCAGTCTCGCAGGGCTTCGTTGAGTGCGTCCTTGAGTGTCTTCGAGCCGCTCTCCACCGGCACCACCGAAGCGCCGAGCAGGTTCATGCGGTAGACGTTCGGCGCCTGGCGCTTGACGTCCTCGCTGCCCATGTAGACGATGCACTCGAGGCCGTAGCGGGCGCAGATCGTCGCCGTGGCCACGCCGTGCTGGCCTGCCCCGGTCTCGGCGATCACGCGCGGCTTGCCCATCCGCCGCGCCAGCATCGCCTGGCCGATCGTGTTGTTGATCTTGTGCGCGCCGGTGTGGTTGAGGTCTTCGCGCTTGAGGAAGATCTGCGCCCCGCCCAGCTCGCGCGAGAGCCGCGCCGCGTGGTAGACCGGGCTCGGCCTGCCGACGAAGTGGGCCAGCTCGGAACGGAATTCGGCGTCGAACGCCGGGTCTGCCTTGGCCGCCTCGTAGCAGGCCTTGAGCTCGTCGAGCGCGTGGACCAGCGTCTCCGCGACGAAGCTGCCGCCGTACGGGCCGAAGTGCCCGGTGAGGTCGGGCTGGTGGTAATCGAACATGTTGGTCGCCTCAGGAGACGGAGGCGTCGATCCTTGAATCCGCCTCGCGCACCGCATCGCAGAAAGCGTGGATCAGGGCGGCGTCTTTCACGCCGCGCGACGATTCCACGCCGGACGAAACGTCAACGGCCCAGGGCCGTAGCGCCAGGATGCCGGCAGCGACGTTTGCGGCACGCAACCCACCAGACAAAACGAGTCGATGGGGAACGGCGTGTGGAACGAGAGACCAATCGAAGACCTTTCCGCCGCCGCCCCAGCCATCGACGTGGGCGTCGAGCACCAGCCCCTGGGCTGCGCTGAAACGGCTGGCGAAGTCTAGCAAATCGAAGCCGGCGGCCATGCGCGCGGCCTTGAGGAACGGCCGGCCGGCGGCGCTGCAATCTGCCGCGCTCTCGTCGCCGTGGAACTGCAGCAGGAGGTTCGGAATGGCCGCCGACGCCTCGGCGATCACGGCCGGCGAGGCATTCACGAAGAGCCCGACCGGCGTGACGAACGGGGGCAGCGATCCGGCAAGCACCGCGGCCTGCGCGATCGTGACCGCGCGCGGGCTGCCCGGATGGAACACGAAGCCGACCGCGTCGGCGCCGGCGTCGATGGCGGCGGCGACGTCGTCAGGCCGGGACAGGCCGCAGATCTTGATGCGCGTGCGCGTTGTCACGTCGATTGCGCGCAGGTGGGCGCGCAGCCGCGGCGCCGCTCAGGGCAGCCAGGACATCGCCGGCGTGTGTTCCGGAATCGCATGGACGGCATCGTAGTACGGGCCGGCGAAGTGAAGCCCGTCGGGGGCGAAGGTGGCCGCGGCGAGCGCCCGGTTCCGGGACGCGAGCACCTCGGCAAGCCACGCCGGCGGGCGCAGGCCGCTGCCGACGGCGATCAGGCAGCCCATGACGTTGCGGATCATGTGGTGCAGGAAGGCGTCGGCGTCGAAGTCGAAGCGCCAGTAGTCGCCGCGCCGTTCGATGGCGAGCGAGCGCAGCGTCTTCACCGGCGACGGCGCCTGGCACTCGGCCGAGCGGAAGGCGGTGAAATCGTGCTCGCCCAGCATGGCATCAGCGGCCTCGCGCATCGGTGCGAGATCGAGCGGACGGAAGGTCCAGCCGACCTGCCCCGCCTCCAGCGCCGGCCGCACGCGCGATTCGAGCAGCACGTAGACGTAGCGGCGGCCCACCGCGCTGCCGCGCGAATGGAACGTGCGGTCGACGAAGCGACACCACTGCACGGCGATGTCGTCGGGCAGGAACCGGTTCGTGCCGCGCACCCACGAGTAGTCGGCCCGGTCGAGCTCGGTGTCGAAGTGGACGACCTGATTCAGCGCGTGCACGCCGGCGTCGGTGCGCCCGGCGCAGACGCAGCGCACAGGCTGGTCGGCGAACGATGACAGGGCCGCATCGACACGGTCCTGAACCGTGCGGCCGCCGGGCTGGCTCTGCCAGCCCTGGTACGCCGAGCCGCGGTAGGCGATGCCGAGCGCGACGCGCATCGTCGCTCGGCGCCCTGCCGGCTCAGCCCAGGTCGTTCAGCATGGCTTGCGCCTTCGACTTGGTGGCGCCGCTCGCGGTCGTCAGCACTTCGCGGAGCAGGTCGCGGGCACCGTCCTTGTCGCCGATGCGCTGGAACTCCTCGGCCAGCTCGAGCTTGCGGGCCAGCGGATCCTGGTGCGCGTCGTCGTCGACGAACGGCAGTTCGATCGCGTCGAGCGAGGCCGAGGGCGCCGACGTCGCGGGCTTGTCGAGGTCGAGCGAGATGCCGGACAGGTCGAAGGCGAGCGGCTCGTCGCGCGAGTCGGTCTTGGGCACCGGCTCGTTCGACGTCAGCGGCATCTTCAGCGTCGTCGTCTGGAACGCGGACGGCGCGCCGGTGCGTGGCGGGATCGACTCGGTGGCGTCGAACGCGGCGGGCCGCGACGGGATGCCGATGTCCGGGTTGTCGAGGTCGAGGTCGACGTTGTCGAGCTGGCTGTCGCTCATGCCCGAATCGGCGGCGACACCGTACTGCGACGGCACCGGCAGCACCGACATCGGCAGCGTGCTGGCGCCGAGCGGCTCGGGCGGCAGCGTGCCGAATTCCGACGGCCGCTCCGGCGCGCCGCCGACACGGTAGAGCGTGTTGTCGGGATCGATCTGGGCGCCCAGCTCCTGCGTCTTGGTCCACTCCTCGCCTTCGCCGCGGGTCAGCGCGAAGAGCTGGGTGGCCAGGAGTTCGAAGCCCTTGATGTCGCGGCGCTTGGCGTAGACCTCGAGCAGCTTGGTCCGGATCGCGAGGCGCTCCGGATTGCTGCGCATCGCCTCCTTCAGGATCTCCTCGGCCTGCAGGTCGCGGCCGTAGGCCAGGTAGACGTCGGCCTCGGCGACCGGATCGACGTCGCCGATGGCATCGAGCTGCGACAGCGAGTAGGTCATCGACGACGAGCTGCCGCCGGCATCGCGCGTGTCGATGCGCTGGCCGCCGCTGGCGCCGAAGAACGAGTCGGGCTGCAGGCGGCTCTCGAGGAACGAGGTCTCGCCGCTGTCCTTCTTCGAGCGCTGCATGAAGCGGTAGAGGCCGAAGCCGCCCAGCAACACGACGACGGCGGCGATCACGGCGTAGAGCGGGTTGTCCTTCAGCGTGTCGACGAAGCCGGGCTCCGCCAGCGGCGCGGTGCGAACGGCAGGGCGCGACGCGGGACGCGCCGGCGCGCTGGCCGCCAGCGGGGCGACAGCGATCGCCGTGCCGCTGGCCGGCGACGAAGCGGTGCCGAACGCAGGCACGGCGCCGATGACGACCGGTGCCGATGCGGGCGCGACGACGACCGGCGCGGACGCTGCAGCGACGATCGGCGCCGTGACCGGAACCGGTGCGGGGGCGGGTGCGGGTGCGATCACCGGCGGCGCGGTGACCACCGGCGTCGCAGGGACGATGGCCGGGCGGGCGATCGACGCGGCTGGCGCGACGGCCGGCGGCGCGATCGGCGCGGCCACCGGCGGCGTCGGGGTGCTGCCGCCCTGGATGCGTTTCAGGTCGGCGAGGTTCTTGTTCAGCTCGGCCAGGCGCGTGTCCGCATCCTGCTTCGCCTTGGCTTTCGAGGCCAGGTCTTCGGCGCTGCCGGGCTTGGCCGCGGCGGTGCCCTTGCTCAGCGTCAGCTTGTCGGGCGTCGGTGCAGCGGTCGTCTTGCGGTCGTCGACCGAGGCCTGGACCTTGCCGGTCGACTGGCGCGCGTTCGGCTCGGCCTGCGTCGTCAGCGTCGAGCCGGCGAGACGCTGGCGATAGGCGCCGAAGTCGGCGCTCTGGGCGACGATGGTCTTGCGGGCATCGCCGGTGGCGATCGCCTGCACGGCGTCGGCGGTCGGCACCGACAGCACGACGCCGGACTTCATCCGGTTCATGTTGTCGCCGCTGAAGGCCGACGGATTCGAGCGGAACAGCGCGACCAGCATCTGGTCGAGCGAGGCGCCTTCGCGCTGCGTCTTGGCGGCGATCTTCGACAGCGTGTCGCCCGGCTTCACCTCGTACTCGTCGGCGCCGGATCCCGTGCCGGCGGCGGCCGTGCGGGCG
>CAZZVH010000238.1:0-6078 GCA_964657365.1 uncultured Burkholderiaceae bacterium | reverse complement strand
CCGACCGCTGGCTGCTCTGGCTCGGCATCCTCTTCGTGCTCTCGGTCTACTGGTTCCCCAATGGCATCGTCGGGCGGCTGCGGGCGATGCGCGTCGCGCGTGCCGGGGCCAGCTAGGGCTTGTCGAGGAACTCGCGGATCGCCAGGTTCACGAGCGCCGGCCGATCGGTGAAGGTGCCGTGGCCCGAGCCCGGCACGATCAGCAGCTGCGCTTTCGGAAGGCCGCGAAAGATCTCCGCCGTGTCCTCGACGCTCGAGAAATCGTGGTCGCCGGCGATCACCAGCACCGGCGCAGCGATCGCCTTCAGGTCCGCGGCATCGATGACGACCGGCGTCATCCAGAGCCGGTACGACTTCGCGAGGAAGGCGTCCCAGTTTCCGGCGACCGCGGGCGTCACCGCCTCGTAGTCGGTGCGAAAGCTCGGCGGGATCTGCTTGGCGAAGCCGGGCAGGAACTCGGCGAGCTGTCGTGGCGACCACACCAGGCGGCGCTGCACTTCGTCGGCCGGCAGATCGGGCCGCAGGTTGGCTCCCGAGACGACCACCCGGCGCACCAGCTCCGGATGGGCCCGCGCCAGCTTGAGCGCCACGTCACCGCCGTCGCTGTGGCCGACGACATCGACCGGGCCGAGCCCGAGCTGCCGGATCACGTCGGCCGTGTCGTCGGCCATGGCGGCGTAGGAGAAGGGCCGGGCATCGTCGAAGCTGTGGCCGTGGCCGCGCTGGTCGATGCCGACGACTTCGCGGGTCGGCGAGAACGCGTCCCGCTGCCGGGCGAAGCTGTTGTCGAAGTGGTGGATCCCGCCGTGCAGGAACACGACCGGCACGCCGCCGCTGCCGAAGGTCTCGACGTAGAGCTTCACGCCGTGCACGGTCAGGTAGCGGCCCGAAGCGACCGCTGGCTGGCCGCCCGGATCGGCGCCCTGAGCGGGCAGCGAGGCGCAGAGCCACAGCGCCGCCAGCGCCATGAAGGTCAGCCAGCGTGATGGGTTCGACATGGCGTCTTGACTCCTTGCAACGGATGGTCGATTCACTTCGCGCGCGTCCTGTCGGTGCGTCTCGGCGCGTACCAGATGCCCAGCCGCGACCGATCGCCCAGCCCGGCCCGGCCGGCCGACGCCACCTTCGCCATCGAGCGCACGATCTCCCAGCCGGTATAGGTGCGCAGGTTGCGGCCCGAGGTGAGCACCGACGCACGCAGGATCACGAGCCGGCCGCGCGCCTGCAGGGCCCGGCACAGCTGCAGCTCCTCGGCCGCGAACAGTGTCTCGTCGAATCCGCCGACCGCTTCGAAGGCGGCCCGCGACGCGAACAGGAAGCAGCCGCCCGTGAAGCGCATGCGCCGCGCCAGCCAGATGCCGAACGGCAGCACGATCCTGACCCAGCGCGGCACCGGCTCGTCGAAGCGGATCGCGGCGCCGCCGCCGACGGCGCCGTCGGCCATCGCCTTCACGAGCCCGGCGACCACGTCGGCCGCGATCAGCGTGTCGGCATCGACGAACACGAAGGTGTCGCCGAGCGCAGCCCGCGCGCCTGCGTTGCGTGCCGCCGCGATGTGCCGGACGTCGACCGGCACGACACGCGCGCCGGCCGCCGACGCGCGCTCGGCCGTCCTGTCGGTGGAGGCATCGTCGACGACGATGATCTCGTGCTCGACGCGGCACGCGGCTGCCGCCGCGGCGATCGCACGCACCGTCGCGGCGACGTCGGCTTCCTCGTCGTGGGCTGGAACGATGAACGACAGCATGCGGCGCCGATTCTAGGGAGGCGATCCGCCTTGTCGAATCGCCCTAGCATCGAGGATGCCCTCCGCCGTCACGTCCACCAACCGCTGGGTCGCCCTGGCGGTGGTCTGCCTCGGCACGCTCATGGTCGTGCTCGACATGACCATCGTCAACGTCGCCCTGCCTTCGATCCGCGCCGACCTCGGCTTCAGCGAGACGTCGCTGGTCTGGGTCGTCAACGCCTACCTGCTCACCTGCGGCGGCTTCCTGCTGCTGGGCGGCCGGCTCGGCGATCTGTACGGGCTCCGGCGCGTCTTCATGATCGGCATCGTCCTGTTCAGCGTCGCCTCGCTGGCCTGCGGGCTGTCGGACGCGCAGGCACCGCTGGTGATCGCCCGCGCCGTCCAGGGCATCGGCGGCGCGATCGTGGACGCGGTGGCGCTGGCGCTCGTCATGCAGCTCTTCACCGAGCCTGGCGAGCGGGCCAGGGCGATGGGCGTGTACGGCTTCGTCTGCGCCGGCGGCGGCTCGATCGGCGTGCTGCTCGGCGGCGTGCTCACGGGCCTCTACAACTGGCACTGGGTGTTTCTCGTCAACCTGCCGATCGGCCTCGCCGTGCTCGCGCTGAGCCAGGCGCTGCTGCCGCCCGCAGGCCCCTCCGCCGAGGACGCTCGGCTCGACGTGGGCGGCGCCGTCACCGTCACCGCGGCGCTGATGATCGCGGTGTACGCGATCGTCGGCGGCAACGACGCCGGCTGGCTCTCCGCCCGCACGCTCGGACTGCTGGCCGTCGCCACGATGTTGCTCGCCATCTTCGTCGCCATCGAGGCGCGCGTCGCCAGCCCGTTGATGCCGTTGCGCCTGTTCCGTTCGCGCACGCTCGATGCGGCCAACGTCATCGGCGTGCTCTGGTCGGCCGCCATGTTCGCCTGGTTCTTCCTCTCGGCGCTCTACATGCAGCGCGTGCTCGGCTACAGCGCACTGCAGGTCGGTCTCGCCTTCCTGCCGTCGAACATCGTCATGGCGGTCTGCTCGCTGGGCCTCTCCGCCCGCGCCGTGATGCGCTTCGGCCTGCGCCTGCCGCTGGCCGGCGGCCTGCTGTGCGCGGCGGTCGGCCTCGCGCTGTTCGCCCGGGCGCCGGTCGACGGCAGCCTGCTCGTCGACGTGCTGCCCGGGATGCTGCTGCTCGGCCTGGGCGCGGGCATCGCCTTCAATCCGCTGCTGCTGGCGGCGATGAGCGACGTGCCGGAGAGCGAATCGGGGCTCGCCTCGGGCATCGTCAACACCGCGTTCATGATGGGTGGCGCGCTGGGCCTCGCCGTGCTCGCCAGCCTGGCCGCGGCCCACACCGGCGCGCAGGACGCATCGCCCAGCGCGCTGAACGACGGCTACCGTCTGGCCTTCGGAGTCGGCGCGGTCTTCGCGTTCGCCGCGGCGGCATTGAGCGCCTGGCTCATTCCGCAGCGAGCCGCGACCGTCGCCGCGGCTGCCGCGGCCTGAGGGACGACGGCCGAGCCAACGGCACTCCCCGGCCCGGCCTCGACCGGTTAGCCGCTGCCGAGATCCCGGTAGAAGTAGCTGGTCGCGCAGAAGCCGCCGCCGGGCAGCAACGCGAAGCCGGGGATCGCGCCGCACAGCTGCCAGCCGAGCCGAGCGTAGAGGCGCTCCGCGTCGGCGCTGGCGGTGTCGAGCACCAGCAGCGTCCGGCCTTCCTCGCGGGCGACCTTCTCGGCTTCTGCCATCAACGCCGCGCCGACGCCGTGGCGCCGTGCCTTGCGGTGCACCAGCATCTTCGAGACGTCGGCACGGTGCGGCTGGTTCTCCGGCAGGTCGAGCACGAGCTGCACGGTGCCGACGATCTCGCCGTCGGCGTCTTCGGCGACGATCAGCGCCCGCTCGCCTGCGGCGACGCCGACGGCGACGCGGCGCCAGAACGCCAGCGCCTTGCGCAGCGGAAACGGCAGCATGAAGCTGACCGATGCGCCGCCTTCGACACAGTCGGTCAGCACCTCGGCGAGCGCATCGATCTGCGCGTCGTCGACCTTGTCGAGGCGGCGCACGGTGACGCCACCGGCCGGCAGCGCGGACGGGTCGGGCGTCATGGCAGCAGCACCGCGATCGACGCGATGATGTCGAGCGCACCGCCCACCGCCTGGATCACGTCGGCCGACCGCTGCAGCGCCGCGAGCGCGTCGGTCAGTTGCTTCGTCGCCGACACGAGGCCCGGCAATGCCGCCTGGAACTCGGCGCCCAGCGCGTCGAGGGCCGCGTTGCGCAAGGCGTTGATGGCCAGGCTGACCTGGTAGATCTGCTGCGTCCAGGCCGCATGGTCGGCGTCGTTCAACAGGTCGGGGCTGACCCGCATGAGCCGTTCGCGCGTCGTCTGCAGGCCCAGCTTCAGCACCCGCAACTGCTCGACCGGATCCGCGGACCGCATCGCCGCATCGATCCCCTCCGTGCCTGGTGCGGTCGATGGCGTCGCACCGACGGCGGCCCCGCGCGTCCTGGGGCGGGCGCCGGATGGATTCGGTCTGGCTCGGCGGGTCGTGGCCATGGGCTCTCGTGGTGTCGGTGCCTGGATCGGGCTGGGTGTCTCTAGGGGTACGGGTCGCGTCACTTCGGCGAGTCGGCCAGCTTGAGGGCCTGCACCGCGTCGAGCAGATCCTGCACGCCCTGCAATGTCGCAGCGACGTCTCTTGCAGAGTACGTGCCGGCGAGGATGCCCGCCCACACGACCTGCATGCGTTCGGCAGCCGCGGCCGCGGCGCCGAGGGCGGCGTCGTCGATGTTCAGGGCGCGGACCTTGAGATAGATGCGCCGGTCGGCAGGCCACGGCGAACCGAGCGCGCCGCGCTGGTACGGGCCGCGCACGTGCAGCGCGTAGAAGCGGTCGCCGGCCTCGGCGAGATGGGCGCGGATGTCGTCGCCGGCGAGCGCCAGCACCGCCTGCTGCAGCTGCAGGGCGCGGCCGATCACCGGTGCGTCACGCGTCAGGGCGGCTTCGAGCACGGCGCCGTGCACCTGCGTGACCACCGCCCTGGACAGGCCGCCGATCGCCTTGACCTGCGCCGCGCTCAGCGGCGGCGTGCCGTTGGCGCCGGCCAGCGCCGCGCTGAGGCTGTCGACGCGCTTCGCCGCGGCCTGCACGGCGGTGGCGTCGGCATCGGCGGGCGAGCCGTCGGCCAGCGCCTGCAGGGCGACGAAGTAGGCACGCGTGCTGCGGATCGATGTCTTCAGTGCGGTGTAGCGCAGCACCGCTGCGGCCAGGCCGGCGTCGAGCAGCTCGAGATCGACGGCGCGCTGGGCCAGGTCGGCGTCGGCCACGGGCCGCTTCGGCGCGATCACCGCCTGGGCGTCGCTGTCGGCATCGATGGCCGCGTCGATGGCGACGTCGATGACGGCGACGGTCGCGTCGGCGTAGGCGATGGCCGCGGCGGAGACGTCCTTTCCGCGATCGACCGCGACCGACGCGCAGCCCTGCAGCAGGAGGGCGAGCAGCCCGAGCGCGATCGACTTCGAGGTCATGGGCGGCGTTTTCCCGAGATCGTCGATGCTAGCGCCGCCAAGGTGGCAAACACGGGTTCCCAGCGGCGCCGCGCTGCAGAAAATCGCCAGCACAACGAGACCTTCGGAGACATGACATGACCCATCCGGCACATCTGCCCGGCGCCGCGCTCGCCGCCTTGCTGCTCGCCGCCTGCCTCGGCGGCCCCGCCGTCGCGGCGGGGACCAACGTCGATGCGGCCGTGGCCAGCTCGCTGCCGACGCCCGCCTACAGCGTCGATCCGGCGTGGCCGAAGCCGCTGCCCAACCGCTGGATCCTCGGCCAGGTGAGCGGCATCGCCGTCGACGCGGCCGACCACGTCTGGGTGCTGCAGCGCCCCGGCAGCCTCACCGAGGACGAGCGCAGCGCCACCCTGAAGCCGCCGCACGCGACCTGCTGCGTCCCGGCGCCGCCGGTGCTCGAGTTCGACGGCGCCGGCAACCTGCTGCGCTCCTGGGGCGGCCCCGGCGCCGGCTTCGACTGGCCGAAGAACGAGCACGGCATCCACGTCGACGCCAAAGGCTTCGTCTGGATCACCGGCAACGGCGACACCGACGGCCAGGTGCTCAAGTTCACCAGCGACGGCAAGTTCGTGATGCAGATCGGCAAGGTCGGCCCGCAGACCAACAACACCGATCTCACGCGGCTCGGCCAGGCGGCCGGCGTGGAGGTCGACGGCGAGGCCAACGAGGTCTACGTCGCCGACGGCTACTGGAACAAGCGCGTCATCGTGTTCGATGCCGAGACCGGCGCCTACAAGCGGCACTGGGGCGCCTACGGCAAGCCGCCGAGCGACGCCGAGAAGCCGAAC
>CAZZVH010000237.1:0-6098 GCA_964657365.1 uncultured Burkholderiaceae bacterium | reverse complement strand
TCGCCCAGGCCGGCTTCGACGGCCTGTGGACCCGCTTCGGGCCCTACGCCGGAAGCTTCACGACGTGGGTGGTGGCGCGCCTGGGCAACGTCGGCTTCCTCGCCATCCAGTTCCTGCTCACGCTCGGCATGGCCGCCTTCATGTACGCCAACGGCGAGTCGGCCGCGGCGGCGGCGTTCCGGCTCGGCCGGCGTCTCGGCGGCGCGCAGGGCGAAGCGCTCGTCCATCTCGCCGGGCAGGCGATCCGCGGCGTCGCGCTCGGCGTCGGCCTCACGGCGGCGATCCAGGCCGTCCTCGGCGGGCTCGGGCTGGTGGCCGTCGGCGTGCCGTTCGCCGGCCTCCTCACGGTCCTGATGTTCGTGCTGTGCATCGCCCAGATCGGCATGCTGGTGGTGCTGGTGCCGGCCGTCGTCTGGGTCTACTGGAACGGCCATCCGGTGCTCGGCACCGTGTTCCTGGTCTGGTCGCTCGCGATCAGTCTGATCGACAACGTGCTGCGGCCGATGCTCGTGCGCCGCAGCGCAGACCTGCCGATGCTGCTGATCTTCATCGGCGTCATCGGCGGCCTGATCGGCTTCGGCCTGCTCGGGCTGTTCGTCGGGCCGGTCGTGCTCGCGGTGGCCTGGACGCTGTTGATGACGTGGATCCGGGACGACACCCTGCAGGCGGGTGGCTCGGCCTGAAGGCCGCTCACCGGATCAGTTGCCCGACACGCCGTAGGTGAAGACCAGCGAGGCGTCGACGAGCGTCGCATCGAGCGCGCCGCGCGTCGCCTTGATGCGCCCGAGCCCGACGCGCGCCGCGAGCGCCGGCGTCAGCTGCACGCCGGCGAACAGGCGCGGTTGCAGCAGCGCGCCGCCGCTGTCGACGCCACCGCCGCCCGATGCGCCGGCCAGCAGCTCGGCGCCGGCATGGAAGCGGCCGGCGAAGCGCTGGTTCCAGCCCGCGCCGATCAGCGCGCCCGAGTAACCGCCGGCGTCGCCGCCTGCTGCGCCGAAGGTCTCGCCCGAGATGTAGAGGCCCGACGTGAGGTAGCGATCGATCTTCAGCGTCACCGCGCGCAGCGACGATGTGCCGCCGCTGAAGTGCGGCGCGTCGTAGCCGACCGCGCCGGCGCTGAAATCGGTGCGCGACGGCCGGGTCGGCGTGCCCGCGCTGTCGGGGCCGTCGAGCGCCCACACGAGTGCGGCGGAGCCCTGCACCGCGCGGAAGTTGCCGTTCGGTGCGCGCGTCGCGCCGGCCTCGAGCGAGATGCCGAGATCGCCGGTGACGCGCACGATGCCGTAGAGCGCGGCCTTGACGAGCAGGCCGCCACCCGTCGAGACGCTGCCGCCCCCGCCGGCGCCGAGACCGATCCGGCCGCCGAGCGTCAAGGCATCGCGCACGACCTCGTCCTCGAGGCCGACGGTGCCGAGCACCTCCGCATAGCCGCCGACGCCGCCGCGGGCCGCGCGGTTCGCCTCGATGCCCCACAGGCCGTGCTCGCCCCACGACTGCTCCGCGCGCACGCCGAGCGTGCTGATGGTGCGCGGCAAGGGCTCGCCGTCGTCGAGCAGCTTGCCCGAGGGCGTGCGGTAGACGCCCGCGACCAGCTGTACGCGGTCGAAGCCGAGGCCGGCGCGGCCGCCGGAGAGCGCCGGCTGGTCGAGGCGCGAAGCGGAGACGAAGCGGAAGTCGTTGCTGGTGTTGAGGACCAGGCCGACCTGCGTTCCGTCGATCCGTCCGTTCGAGAAACGCACGTGCGAGACCGAGACGCCGAGCGCGACGCCGCCGAGATCCCACAACAGGTCGGCATGCGGCCGGACCATGAGCCCGTTGCCTTGCGAGACCCCGCCGCCACCGCCACCGCCCGCGTAGATGCCGAGCTCGACGCCGACCGGCCCGAGCACGCGCTGGCGCCAGGCCGCCTCGCCGCCGAGGCTGAAGAAGCCGCCCCGCTGGCCGGTGGCCGCGCCGTAGAGCGCCGGCCCGAGCGAGACACCGGGCAGCCCGCCGACGTCGACCAGGTAGCTCGCGCCGACCAGGCCGACGCGCTCGCTGTCGTCGCCGAAGCGCACGCGCTCGATGCCCAGGCGCGCATGGGCCGAGGGCACTTCGAGCGACGGGCCGTCGTCGGCGAGTGCCGTCGCCGGCATGGCGGACAGGGCCGCGACGAGCGCGAGGGCAGGCAGGGCTGGCGAGACGGACCGGTGCATCGAACCCGAGAGGCGAGAGCGTCGACGAGCGACGGGCCGACTATTGTGTCGTCTCGCCTGCCGCGTTCTCGTGCGTCAGTTCGCCTGGATCCACGCCACGGTGTCGTCGAGCACCGGCGCGAGACCGCGCAAGGGACGGCCGAAGACGCCGATCATCAGCGCGTGCGAGACGTGGTCGTAGCGATGCAGCGCCACCGGCACGCCGGCCGCCTGCAGCTTCGCCGCCATCGCGAGCGTGCTGCGCTCCGGGCTCACGACCTTGTCGATCAACGGCACGCCGAGGAAGGCCTGCGGCGACGTCGAGGTGACGTCCTCGATCGGCTGCGCATGCGCAGGGTAGTCGGGATGATGGAAGACCGGCCGGGCCGGCTGGCCCGGCTCGAGCGGGAAGAAATCGTAGGCGCCAGACAGGCCGATCCAGCCCCGCAGCTCGCCCGGCGCGTGGCCGACGGCCTGCAGCCAGCGCGGGTCGAGGGCCAGCATCGCCGCGTTGTAGCCGCCGGCGCTGTGGCCCATCACGAAGATCCGTTTCGGGTCGCCGCCGAGGGCCTTGGCGTGCTCG
Source organism: uncultured Burkholderiaceae bacterium (assembly GCA_964657365.1). Classification (GTDB taxonomy): domain Bacteria; phylum Pseudomonadota; class Gammaproteobacteria; order Burkholderiales; family Burkholderiaceae_C; genus Schlegelella_A. The sequence continues at coordinate 3,341 of CAZZVH010000237.1, read as the reverse complement.
AAACCGTAGCCCATGGCGAGCGCGCAGTCGTCGAGGAAGCCGGGGTAGGTGGTCTCCGGGTAGAGGCGGTAGTCGGCCACCAGGACCAGGATGCCGCGGGCCGCGAGCGCTTCGCCCACGAACTTGTACTCGCCGCGCTCGCCGCTGGTCCAGTTGCCGCCGTAGAAGAAGACCACCACCGGCCAGCCGGCCCCGGGTGCTGCCGACGCCGGCGTGTAGACGTCCAGCTTCTGGCGTGCCAGCGGGCCGTAGGAGACGCCGTCGGTGGCCGTGTAGGTGCCTCCGGGCACGAGCGCGTTGATGGCGGTGAGCGGCGAGCAAGCCGCGAGCAGGCCCGTGGCGGCGACGAGGCATGCGGCGCAGGCGAGCAGGAGGAGCAATCGTTTCGTGTCGGGCATCGAAAACGATACGGAGCAATCGGCGGGCCGGATGCGGCCGCGCGAGGCCGCCTCGGGACGTCAGCGCGTCGGCCCGGAGCCCGCCGGTGCCGAGACCGCTTGCCCGGAGCTCGCCGCTGCCGCCGCCGCGGCTGCACGGGCGCGAGAGAGAGCGGCGATCGTGTCGGCACGATCGGGCGAGACGACGATCTGCCGTTGCGCGTACAGGTCGGTCGCCGCCTGCAGCGGACCGATCGCCTCGGCCGGGTGGCCGGCTGCGAGCAGGGCCATGCCCAGGGCGCGCGCACCGGTCGCATGCGCCATCGGCGACGGATCCTTGTCGAAGACGGCGGCCGCTGCGCGGGCCAGCGCGACCGCTTCCTCGTGCCTGCCCTGCAAGCTTCGCAGCGCCGACAGCCGGCCGCTGTTGCCGGCCTTGTCCCTGGCTCTCCAGTGCGCCGACTCGATCTCCCGGAAGGCCCGCTCGGAGTCGTCGAGACGGCCAAGCCTGGCGAGCGTCAGCGCACGCGCCGACAGTGCGCGCAACGCGATCGGCGCGTCGGCGCCTTCGGCCTTGCGCATCAGTCGGGCCGAGGTCTCGAAAGCGGCCAGCGCCGGCTCGAAGTCGTGGTTCGCGACCAGCGCATTGCCCAGGCCGTACTCTTCGGTGCCGAGGTCGGACGGGCTCGAATCCACCGTCGGCGCGGTCGCCACCACGGCTGCCTGGAAGGCTTGCACCGCGCCCGGCGGATCGCCTGCCTCGAGGCGGGCGTAGCCGAGATAGTTGGCGATGTAGCTTGTCTCCGGGTGGGTCGGACCCAAGGCGTGGATGGAGTCGTCGAGAGCGGACGACAACTCGGCCAGACCGGCCGCTGTCTTGTTTTCGGCGAGCAGGCCGCGGCCGATCTGGGAGCGGGCCACCAGCAGCGGCGTGGTGATCCGGTCGCCGAACAGCTCCCGGCTGAGCGCCAGCGAATGCCGTGCGGCATTGGTCAGGCCAGGGCGGTCGGCGAACGCGAGGGCATTGGCCAGGGCGTTCCAGGCCGAGATCTCGTCGTTCTTGCGGACCTTGTCCGAGGAACCGATCGCATCGACCGCGGCTTGCGCCAGCGCGATCCCGCCGTCCAGATCGCCGAGGGACAGCTGCACCGAGCTCAGTGCGCGCATGGCCTGCATCTCCAGCGGCACGGCGCCGGCGCGTCGCGCCGCGTCGACGATCGGGGCGATCACCACCTTCGCTTCCTTGAACTGGCCCAGCTCGATCAGCGTTTCGCCGTAAGTCGCTCCGGCGGCGAGGGTGTCGAGGTCTTGCGGCCCGAGCTTCGCGGTGCCCAGTGCGATCGCCTTCCTGAGCAGGGCCGCCGCATCGTCGTTGCGGCCGAGGCCGAGCAGGCCGGAGCCGATGGCCGTCATCAGTTCGACCGCGGTGTCGGGCCGGTCGACCAGGTCGTGGTCGATCCGGGTGGCGGCCACCTTCAGCACATCGGCGGCGGTCGTCTGTGCATTGGCGCCGCTGTCTTCGTTGGCGCCGGCCAGGATGGAGAGCACGAAGGCCTTGACCTGTTCCGCGTGGGCGGCCTCGAGGCGTGCCACCCGGGCTTGCCAGAGCGCGACGCCCGAGCCCGCCAGCACGGCCACGCCGACCACCGTGCCGGCGACGACCTGCACCGTGTTGCGGGCGACGAACTTGCGCAGGCGATAGCCGAAGGCATCGGGCCGCGCCACCACCGGCTCGTGGCGCAGGTAGCGCTCGATGTCGTCGGCGAACGCGGCGACGCCGGCGTAGCGTTCCGCCGGGTCTTTCTTCAACGCCTTGTTCAGGATCGCATCGAGATCGCCGGCGAGCTGCCGCGCACGCGCGGGATCGGTCGCGACGCGGCTCGCCAGGGGCACGTCGACGCGCGCGATCGCCTCGGCCAGGCCGTCGGCGGCGACGTCCTTGAGACGGTACGGGCGGCTGCCGGCCAGCAGCTCGAAGGCGAGCACGCCGAGACCGTAGACGTCGCTCGCCGTGCCGATCGCCTCGCCGCGGATCTGCTCCGGGCTGGCGTAGTCGGGCGTCAGCGCGCGGCCGCCGAGCCGGGTGATCTCGGTCGCGCCATCGCCGGCGCCGACGCCTTCGCCGGCAGCATCGTCGTGCAGCAACCGGGCGATGCCGAAGTCGAGCAGGCGCAACTCGCCGGCCGCGGTGACGAGCACGTTCGAGGGCTTCAGGTCACGGTGCACGACCAGCCGCGTGTGCGCATGGGCCACTGCCGCGGCGACCTTCAGCACGAGCTCGAGGCGACCGCGCAGCGGCAGGGCGTGCGCGTCGCCATAGCGATCGATCGGCGTGCCGTCGACGTACTCGAGCGCCAGGTACGGCCGGCCGAGCGCATCGACGCCGGCATCGTAGAGGCGGGCGATGTTGGGGTGCTCGAGCGAGGCCAGGATGTCGCGTTCGCGCGTCAGCCGGGCCGCCAGGCCGGGGGCCCAGCCGATGTGCGGCAACTTCAGGGCGACCTTGCGGCGCGGTTGCGCATCGGCCCGCTCGGCCAGCCAGACGACGCCCATGCCACCGCGTCCGAGCTCCGAGATCAGCCGATAGGGGCCGACCAGCTCGCTCGGTGCCGCATCGGCCGCAGCGCCCGCGTGCGGCTCGCGCGGCAGATCGAACGGCGGCAGCACCGCGAACCGGTCGTCGGTCTCGACGGCGCCGGCGTCGGCGAGCAGGCGCTCGAGCGTCTCGCGGTGCGTCGCCGCATCGCCGTCGAGCGAGGCCAGCCAGGCGGCCCGATCGGCCTCGTCGATCGACAGGCCTTCGTCGAGCAGGGCGCTCAGGCGTTGCCAGTCGGCACGCAGCCCGTCGAGCTTCACGGTGTCATTGGCGCAGCGCCGCCGAGAGCAGCAGGCGCGCCTTCTCCCAGTCTCGGCGCACGGTGCGCACGCCCAGGTCGAGCGCCTCGGCGATCTCGGCATCGGCCA
>CAZZVH010000236.1:0-6170 GCA_964657365.1 uncultured Burkholderiaceae bacterium | reverse complement strand
TGGACCGAGCTGCTTTCCCAGTACGGCTACATCGCGCTGTTCGGCGGTTGCCTGCTCGAAGGCGAGACCCTGCTGCTGCTCGCAGGGCTCGCGGCGCGCGAGGGCCTGCTCTCGTTCCCGCTCGTCGTGCTGGTCGCCTTCGTCGGCGGCGCGCTGGGCGACCAGATCGGCTTCTTCATCGGCCGCCGCTACGGCGATCGCGTCATGGAGCTGCTGCCGAAGCTCGAGGCCCGTGCCGCCCGCGTGCGCGGGCTGATCGATCGCCACGCCGGCATCTGGATCGTCGGCGTCCGCTTCATGTATGGCCTCCGGCTCGTCGGCCCGGTCGTCATCGGCATGAGCGACGTGCCGGTGCGGCGCTTCCTCGCCTTCAACCTGCTCGGTGCCGCGATCTGGGCGGTCGCCGTCGCCGGCGCCGGCTATCTGTTCGGCCACGCGCTCGACTGGCTGCTCACCGACATCGAGCGTCTCGAGAAGCTGCTGCTCATCGGCCTCGTGGTCGGCGTGGTCGCGCTGCTGGGTTGGCGCTGGTATCGCCGGCGCAGCGCGCGATAAGCCCATGGACATCGTCGAGAGCATCCGGGCCTGCAACCGCCACCGGGAACCCGAACGGCTCGGTCTCAAGTACGCCGCGATGCGCGGCAACGCCTTCGCGTTCCTGCGCGGGTCGTGCCATCTGTTCTACGAGCGCCTGCCGCGCAGTGCCGACGCCAGATCGCCGCACACCTGGATCTGCGGCGACCTGCACTTCGAGAACTTCGGCAGCTACAAGGCCGACAACCGGCTCGTCTACTTCGACATCAACGACTTCGACGAAGCCGTGCTCGCGCCGGCCGGCTGGGAGCTCGTGCGCATGCTCGCCAGCCTGCGGGTCGGCGCCGACGTGCTCGGCATCGGCGCCGACGACGCCGATCACCTGTGCCGCGCGTTCCTCGAACGGTATGCGGCGTCGCTCGCCGCCGCCAAGGCCTACTGGGTCGAGCGCGAGACATCGCAGGGCCTGGTGCGCCAGCTGCTCGACGACCTCCGCAGCCGCGACAGGCCGGCTTTTCTCGATCGGCGCACGAAGCCCGGCAAGAAGGCACGCGTGCTGAACGTCGACGGTCAGAAGGCGCTGCCGGTCAGCGACGCGCAGCGCGCGATGGTCGTCGCCGTCGTCGACGCGTTCGCGCGCACGCAGCCCGATCCGAAGTTCTACAAGGTGCTCGACGTCGCCCGGCGGATCGCCGGCATGGGCAGCCTCGGCATCGGCCGCTACGTCGTGCTCGTGCGCGGCAAGGGCTCGCCCGACGGCAACGATCTGCTCGACCTCAAGCAGGCTCTGCCGTCGGCGCTCGAGCCGCGTCTCAAGGTGGCGCAGCCCGCGTGGCGCGACGACTCCGAGCGCGTGATCGGCGCCCAGATCCGGATGCAGGCCGTGCCGGCGGCCTTTCTCCATGCCGTGAGCGTCGGCGGCCAGCCCTATGTGCTGCGCGGCCTGCAACCGTCGCAGGACCGGGTCGCGCTGGCGATGGCGGGCCACTCGGTCAAGCAGCTCGCGCTCACGACCGGCACCATGGCCGACATCGTCGCCTGGGCCCAGTTGCGCAGCGCCGGCCGAGACGGGTCGGCGACGGCCGACGAGCTCGTCGATTTCGCCGGCCGCAGCAAATGGAAGGCGAAGCTGCTCGACGCCTCGGAAGCCTGCGCGTCGCAGGTGCGCCACGATGCGCTCGCCTTCGACCGTGCCTACGACGACGGCGCGTTCGGCGCGCGGCCGGAGCCGGCGAAGCGCAACAGAGTGTGAGTCCGCGTCGGCGGCGCGCCCGTCCGCCGCGTTGTGTCCACGGGCGCTGCACCGGCGCCGGCCACCCTGCCATCGAACGGAGACACACCGCATGAACCGCTTCCTCGTCGCTGGAATCCTCTCGCTCACCGCGCTGCTCGGCGCCTGCACGGCCGTCGTGCGCGAGCCGCCGCCGCCGCCGCGCATCGTCTACCGCGAGCCGCCGCCTCCCGTCGTCGAAGTCCGGCCGCCGCCGCCCACCGTGGGCTACAACTGGGTGCCCGGCCACTACGTCTGGCGCGAAGGCGCCTGGCGCTGGGACGGCGGCCACTACGTCCAGGCCGCGGTCCGGCCGATGCCGCCGCCGATCGTCGAGGAGATCGTGATCGCGCCGTCGCCACGCCACGTCTACGTCCGCGGCCACTGGCGCTGGGGCGGCAACGACTGGATCTGGGTGCACGGCGCCTGGGTCGTCGGCTGAGGCGACCGTCCCGGCGCGTTCGCTCGAGCGCGCCTTGGCTGGAGCCGTCAGTGCAGGTCGCCGCGGCTGCCGGGCGACGGCGCGCCTCGTCGAACTGCGGCATTGCTCTTTCGGTGACAGGGATCGCCGAATGCCCGCGGTCGACAATCCCCGACCGTCCGCGCCCGCATGCCGCCGTTCCTCTCCCTGCCCACCACCGCCACCGCTCCCTTCTGCCCGTCGGAAGTGCAGGGCAGCGTCCGCATCGACGCCGCCGCGTCGGCGTGGACGAAGCTCCGGCGCTTCAGCGGCCCCGGCCTCATGGTCGCGGTGGGCTACATGGATCCCGGCAACTGGGCCACCGACATCCAGGCCGGATCGCAGTTCGGCTTCACGCTGCTCTGGGTGGTGATGCTCTCGGGCCTCGCCGCGATGTTCCTGCAGATGATGGCGGCCCGGCTCGCGCTGGTGACCGGCCGCGACCTGGCGCAACTGAGCCGCGAAGCCTACGGCCCGGCCGGCCGCACGGTGCAATGGCTGAGCGCGGAGGTCTCGATCATCGCCTGCGACATCGCCGAGGTGCTCGGCTGCGCGCTCGCCTTCAAGCTGCTGTTCGGCCTGGCGCTGCCATGGGGCGTGCTGCTGACCGCGCTCGACACCTTGATCGTGCTCGGCCTGAAGGGCCGCGGCTTCCGGCAGATCGAGGTCATCGTGCTCGGCCTCATCGCCACCATGGCGGTGTGCTTCGCCGTGCAGCTCGCCCTGCTGCCCAACGACTGGCGCGCGGTGGCGCGCGGCCTCGTGCCCGGCAACCCGGGACACGACCTGCACGATGCGCTGGTCGTCTCGCTCGGCATCGTCGGCGCGACCATCATGCCGCACAACCTCTACCTGCATTCGTCGGTGGTGCAGACGCGGCGCGTGGTCGACGGCGAGGGCCGCTCCAGCCTTCCGCAGACGCTCGCCTGGAGCCGCCTCGACACGGCGGTCTCGCTGCTGCTCGCCATGGCCATCAACGGCGCGATCCTGGTGCTGGCCGGATCGGCCTTCCATGCGGCGGGGCACACCGGGGTCGACGACATCGAGCAGGCCTACAAGCTGATCGAGCCCATCGCCGGCGGCCTGGCGGCGTTCCTGTTCGGCCTGGCGCTGCTGGCCTCGGGGCAGAGCTCCACGCTCACCGGCACGATCGCCGGCCAGGTCATCATGGACGGCTTCCTGCAGCTCAAGATCCCCTGCTACCAGCGCCGGCTGATCACCCGCGCGCTGGCGTTGCTGCCGGCGCTGGCGGGCGTGCTCTGGCTGGGCGACGGCAGCGTCGGGCGGCTGCTCGTGTGGAGCCAGGTGCTGCTCAGCCTGCAGCTGCCGCTGGCGATGTGGCCGTTGATCCGGCTCGCGGGCGACCGGCAACGCATGGGCGTGCATGCGAGCGGCTGGCCCACCCAGGTGTCAGGGTGGGGGCTGTTCGCCGTGATCACTGGCGCGAATCTGGCGCTGCTCTTCGGTTGATCGCATCGAACGCACGGCGTGCTCGACGGCATGCGCCAACATCGTCGGGGCGACATACTTTCGATGCGTTGCCGAGATCAGCGCCATGTAGAGGCGTCCGAACGCGTTCCTGCATGCAACGCGGGTGGCCAGCGAACACTCGACAGTGCCGTCGTCCTTCATGCGCACGCCGACGCAGGAACGAAACACGAGATGCCTGTCATCCGCGCCGAGCATGACTTGAGCACCTCTTCGATCTGCCGTGACTCGCTGAGAGCGCACCGGAAAGCGCTCGCCGAAAAGGTTGCCTGTCGGCGGCGACAACAACGAGGACACCGGACAGCCGAGCGGCGACGTCCGCAACCGGAGCGGCCGGACCAGCACGTTTCTCAGCGTCATCAGGCGTGACACGCCGAGCGGCGGGTTGTGCAGAAACCCGTCGAGCAAGGCGGCCAGCCAGTCGTCGGCTTGGACATCGGCGCGGCAACCGCTCGACGCGGTGATCGTGAAACTGTCCTGGTGGTGGATGGTTCGATCGCCGAGTTCGAGACGCAGCAAGGAATCTGCCGGAAGCTCGTGGTGCGCGATGACCCGCGGCGGCAGAACCATGCTGACGTATCCCGGGCGGGTCTTCAGAGTCGCGACGATCCGATGAAAGCTCCCGATCGACGAGCGCACAGCTCTGCATGCCGACTCGAGCAGTCCACCGGGCCTGTCGTGGAGCGACAGCGTCGTGGTCGGAACCTGGCTTCGCGACAGGGGTGATGCACGCAGCAAATCCTGCACGGGATCCGGCAACAACCGGGTCAGGGAGGGAATGTCGCCGCGATCGGCGAGCACGCGATCGCGCAGCGCATCGCCGAGGTCGCCGCCGAGCTCGTTCGTGTGCGTCGATAGAGCGAAAAAGGCCGGATGCCCGGAGCCGGCCACCAGCGGAACGAACTGGTGCCAGGTGTCACCGGAGAATCGGACCGTGAAGAGGCAGTCGGCCGGTATGTCCACGTACTGCAGAGCGCGCACGAAACTGTCCGGATCGGCCTCGAGCTCGGCCGGCGTCGCGCTCGAGAAACGGAGCTGTGCGCCTCCGCTGCCCGAGATCGCCGTGAAGACGCGGTGACCGGCATGCCGATGGAACGGATGGCCGCCGGCGCCGACACCGAACGAGTAGAGGGCCGTCGCATCGCCCTTCGCGAAGTCGGTGCTGCCGAGCTTGGCGGATGGTTCGTCGAGCTCGTCGACGAACCGTTCATGACGCTGCTGGCGAACTGCCGCACCGTAGTACAGCTTGTCGCCCGCGCCGTGGCCGAGTCGGGCCACCAGGTTGACCTCGATCGGCAGGTGGCCGGGACGCGTCGCGAGCGTGACGGATGGAAAGGTGGCCGTCCGGCGAGTTTCGCGGTGGGGAAGGCCCGGTGAAAGCGCGAGCGTCGCGGACATGGTCACTCCTTCAGGGGGATCGGGGCAGCGCGTTTCCTGGACTTGGCCAAGGCGGCACTTTCCTTCTTCAGCGGTCCGCCGACGGGGCAGAACGCCGTGAGGAAGTTGTGCAGGGTGCCGAGCAGGTTGTGGTCGGCGAGGCTGTAGTGAACGAACTGGCCCCGCTTCTCGCTTCGAACCAGTCCTGCGTCCTCGAGGATGCGCAAGTGCTTGGACAACGACGGCTTGGTCATCTCGAAGCGCTCCGCGATCTCGCCGGCGGTCAACGAGGCTTCGGACAGATAGGCAAGGATCTTCCGGCGCGGCGTCGAGGCCAAGGCGGCGAACACGTTCTCTTCTTTCATGGTCTCGTTTAGCTAATTAGCTAACTAGACTTATATTAGCACCTTGTGTCCCAAGACATCAAGCAGCCAATGAGATCGATGCCGAGCGACCCCGCCCGTCGGGAGATCGCCTGGCTCGTCTACGACGGCGAGTGCCCGATCTGCCGGACCTATTGCCGATACGCCCGAATCCGGGACGCCGTTGGTGAGCTGCGCCTCGTCGACGCACGCCAGCCCGGCCAATTGATGGACGAGGTCACCGCGGCAGGTCTGGACATCGACCAGGGGATGGTCCTCAAGTTCAGGAGCGTCATGTACTACGGCCCGGACGCCGTCTACATGCTGAGCCTGCTCGGAACGCGGACCGGATGGTTCAACCGAGGCTGCTTCCTCCTGTTTGGAACGCGTGTCGGCGCGCGGGTCTTCTATCCTGTCGGGAAGGCAGTTCGCAACGTCGTGCTGAAACTGCTCGGCGTTTCCAAGATCGCAAACCTCCGTTAGTAGGTCCCCCGGTCGGTCGAGAACTGGCTGCAGCGCCCGGGACGAAGGGCGATCACTCGTCGCAGATGGCGAACCTGAGCTGAGCGCCGTGGCCGTGGTCTCGGCGAAAGCCGCGACCACGGGCGGGGACGGGCGCCGGTCCTGCCGCGAGCGATGTCGACGTCGTGCTCGGCTCCGGCCCGAGACCATCGACCGC
>CAZZVH010000235.1:0-6186 GCA_964657365.1 uncultured Burkholderiaceae bacterium | reverse complement strand
GGCGACGTCGCTGTCGGTCCCGGGCTGGCCGCATCTTCCTGCCGAGCGCGCCCTTGCGTCGGGCGGCGACCATTGAGGCATGCACCCATGGCATCACGCCCACCCCGCTCGATGACGCGCCGCCGTCTGGTCCTCGCCGCGGCCGCATCCGGCACGTTGCCGCTCGCCGGATGCGGCACCACGAGCACGGCGGCTTCGGATGCCATGTCCGGGGCGATGCCGCCTGATCCGCCGATCGTGTTCGTGCCCGGCAACGGCGACACCGCCGCCCTCTGGACGACGACGCTCTGGCGCTTCGAATCGAACGGCTGGCCGCGCGACCGGATGCGCGCGATCGAGATCCCCTACCCGCTCGCCCGCGACGACGACGGCCGCGAGCAGCCCGGCCGATCGTCGACAGCGCAGGCGATGGCCGGGCTCGCCGCGGCGGTGCGCGAGACGCTGGCGGCCACGGGCGCCCGCAAGGTCGTGCTGGTCGGCAACTCGCGCGGCGGCTATGCGATCCGCAACTACATCGCCAACGGCGGCGGCCGGGCGCTGGTCTCGGCCGTGGTGCTCGGCGGCGTGCCGAACCACGGCGTGTTCGTCAACGAGGCGACCGGGCTCGGCAGCGAGTTCAACGGCGCCGGGCCGTTCCTGCGCGGGCTCAACGCGCCGCAAGGTGGCGACGGCAACGAGGTCACGCCGGGCATCCGCTGGATGACGATCCGCTCCGATGGCAACGACAAGTACGCGCAGCCCGACGGCGTCTGGATCGGCCAGCGCGGCGTGCCCACCCACGTCGGCTTCGACGGTCCGGCGTTGAAGGGCGCGCAGAACGTCGTCATCGCCGGGATCGATCACCGCGAGACGGCGTTCGGCCACGACCGCCATCGTCCCCGAAGCGTCGGTGGTGCTCGACGGCATCGTCAGCGGCCTCGGTCTCGACAACGCGCAGGGCAGCTTCGCGACCAACCTGCCGCTGGTGAATGCCACCGTCGAGGTCTACGCGACAGACGCAACGACCGGCGAACGCATCGGCCCGGCGACGCACCGCAGGACGATCGGCGCCGACGGTCGCTGGGGCCCGTTCCACGCCGACGGCAAGGCGACCTACGAGTTCGTGATCGGCGCCGCCGGCTACGCGACGACGCACGTCTACCGGTCGCCGTTCCCGCGCTCCTCGCAGATCGTCAGCCTGCGCGCCGAGCGCCTCGCCGATGCCGATCGCGACGCGCTGTCGGTGGTCGTGCTGACACGTCCGCGCGGCTATTTCGGCGTGCCGCGCAACCATATCTCGCTCGAGGGCGCCAGCCCGCCTGCCGGCATCCAGGTCGGTGTCGCAGGCCTCTCGACCGCGCGGCTGAAGATCGCCGATGCGGCCGGCCGCGCCGTCGTCGGCGAATTCGACGGCGAGCGCATCGTCGGCCGCGCCTGGCCGGCGGCCGACAACCACATCGTCCTGCTCGAACTGACGTCCTGATCGAAGCGCATCGTGCAGCTCGCCAAGCTCCTCTTCACGCAAGGCATGGGCTCGCGCCGCGAATGCGAAGCGCTGGTGGCGGCCGGTCACGTCGCGATCGGCGGTGCGGTGGTCGACGACCCGTGGCTGGAGGTCGACGAGGCCGGTCTCGCGTACACCGTCGAAGGGCAGCCCTGGACCTACCGCGCCCGTGCCGTGCTCGTCATGAACAAGCCGGCCGGCGTCGAGTGCTCGCAGAAGCCCAAGCACCACCCCAGCGTCTACAGCCTGCTGCCGCCGGCCCTGCGAAAGCGCGGCGTGCAGGCGATCGGCCGGCTCGACGAGGACACGACCGGCGTGCTGCTCTTCACCGACGACGGCACGCTGATCCACCGCCTCACCTCGCCGAAGCACCATGTGCCGAAGGTCTACGAAGTGACGTGCAAACACCCCCTCGACGGCTCGCAGATCGAGCGGCTCCTGAAGGGCGTGCTGCTGCACGACGACAACGAGACCGTGCGCGCCGAGGCCTGCGAGGCGACCGGCGCGGAGACGCTGCGAATGACCCTCACCGAAGGCAAGTACCACCAGGTCAAGCGGATGATCGCGGCCGCCGGCAACCGGGTCGAGGGGCTCGAGCGCAGCGCGTTCGGCGCGGTCGGGCTCCAAGGGTTGGCGCCGGGATCCTGGCGCTGGCTGACCGACGACGAGGAAGCCGCGCTGGCGAAGCGCCATGCCGCCGCGGGCGGTGTGGCCGGGGCGGCCCGCACCGACAGCTGAGCCGGAACACGATGCGCGTCTTCCGCAGCTTCGACCATTCCGGCATCGCGCCGGCCTGCGCGCTGACGATCGGCAATTTCGACGGCGTCCACCGCGGCCACCAGGCGATGCTCGCGCTGCTCGTGTCCGAAGCGGCGCACCGTGGCCTGCCGGCGACGGTGATGACCTTCGAGCCGAACCCGCGCGACTGGTTCGCGGCGCTGGCCGGCAAGCCGGAGCTCGCACCGGCCCGCATCGCGACGCTGCGCGACAAGCTCTGCGAGCTCGAGCGATGCGGCGTCGCGCAGGCGGTCGTGATGCGCTTCGATGCCGCGTTCGCCGCGCAGTCGCCGACGTCGTTCATCGACAAGGTCCTGGTCGGCGGGCTCGGTGCGCGCTACGTCCTGGTCGGCGACGATTTCCGCTTCGGCGCCCGCCGCGCCGGCGACTACGCGATGCTCGATGCCGAAGGCGCGGCGCGCGGCTTCGACGTGGCGCGGATGATGAGCTACGAGGTGCACGGCGATCGCGTCTCGAGCTCGGCCGTGCGCGCCGCCCTCGCCGAAGGCCGCATGAAGGACGCCGAGGCCCTGCTCGGGCGGCCGTACAGCATCAGCGGCCACGTCGTGCACGGCGCCAAGCTCGGCCGGGTGCTCGGCGAGACGGTGCGCGGCAGCGCGGACGGCTTTCGCACCCTCAACGTCCGCTTCCCGCACCCGCGGCCGGCCGCGAGCGGCATCTTCGTCGTGCGCGTGCACGGCCTCGTCGACAAGGCGCTCGACGGCGTCGCCAGCCTCGGGCTGCGCCCGACCGTCGACGACAGCGGCCGCGTCCTGCTCGAGACCCACGTCCTCGAATGGCCCGGGGAGCTCGGCGCGGAGGGGGGCTACGGTAGACTCGTCCGGGTGGAACTGCTCTTCAAGCTGCGCGACGAAGCCCGCTACGACTCGCTCGCCGATCTGGCGACCGCCATCGGCCGCGATCGCGACGACGCCCGTGCCTGGCTGGCCGCCGAGGCAGGAGCCCATGCAGCCACCGGCCGGCAGACGACGCGCGACCGAATTTGATCCTTTCCGCCGGCTTCGCTCCTCGCGGCCCGAAGCACCCGTCGCGATCGGCACCCGCCGCCGCTCGCCCGCATCGACGATGCGACACGACAGCGCTGTCCACCCTCCGGGGACCGCGCTCCGCCTTTCGAAAGACCTGCCGACATGGCTGACGCGCCCGCCACGACGCCTGCGACTCCTTCGCCCACCGCGACGGACTATCGCAAGACCCTGAACCTGCCCGACACCCCGTTTCCGATGCGCGGCGACCTGCCCAGGCGCGAGCCCGGCTGGGTCAAGCAGTGGAGCGACGAGGGCATCTACCAGCGCCTGCGCGACGTTCGCCAGGGCAAGCCGCGCTTCGTGCTGCACGATGGGCCGCCCTATGCGAACGGGAAGCTGCACGTCGGCCACGCGGCCAACAAGATCCTGAAGGACATGATCGTCAAGGCGCGCCAGCTGGCCGGCTTCGACGCGCGCTACACGCCCGGCTGGGACTGCCACGGCCTGCCGATCGAGAACCAGGTCGAGAAGACCTTCGGCCGAGGCCTGACGCGCGCCGAAGTGCAGGCGAAGAGCCGCGCCTACGCGACCGAGCAGATCGCGCAGCAGATGGCCGATTTCCAGCGCGTCGGCGTGCTCGGCGACTGGGAGCATCCGTACCGGACGATGGACTTCGGCAACGAGGCCGGAGAGCTGCGCGCGCTGAAGCGGATCATCGAGCGCGGCTTCGTCTACCGCGGGCTGAAGCCGGTCTACTGGTGCTTCGACTGCGGCTCGTCGCTCGCGGAGTTCGAGATCGAGTACGCCGACCGCAAGTCGACCACCATCGACGTCGGCTTCCTCGCCGCCGACCCGGCCGCGCTGGCCGCCGCGTTCGGCCTCGAGATGCTGGCGAAAGACGCCTTCGCCGTGATCTGGACGACGACGCCGTGGACGCTGCCGGCGAACCAGGCGCTCAACCTCAACCCGACGCTCGAGTACGCGCTCGTCGACACCGAGCGCGGCCTGCTCGTGCTGGCCAGCGCACTGGTCGAGAAGTGCCTGGCCCGCTTCGGGCTCGAGGGCGAGGTCATCGCGACGGCGCTCGGCGAGAAGCTCGAGGGCCTGCAGTTCCGCCATCCGCTCGCCGCCGTCGACCCCGGCTACGACCGTCTCTCGCCCGTCTACCTCGCCGACTACGCCACCGCCGACGACGGCACCGGCATCGTCCACTCGGCGCCGGCCTACGGCCTCGAAGACTTCAACTCCTGCCGCGCCCACGGGCTCGCGCTCGACGACATCCTCAACCCGGTCCAGGGCAACGGCGTCTACGAGGAGGAGCTGCCCCTGTTCGGCGGCCAGTTCATCTGGAAGGCGACGCCGCACGTCGTCGAGACGCTGCGCGCCGCCGGCCGCGTCTTCGACAGCTCGACCTTCACGCACAGCTACCCGCACTGCTGGCGCCACAAGTCGCCGGTGATCTACCGCGCCGCCGCGCAGTGGTTCGTGCGCATGGACGACGCCGACGGCTCGACCGCCGGCGTCTTCGCGACGACGCCCGCGGAAAAGAACCTGCGCGAGATGGCGCTCGACGCGATCGATGCCACCGCGTTCTATCCCGAGAACGGCCGGGCCCGCCTGCACGACATGATCGCCAACCGGCCCGACTGGTGCATCAGCCGGCAGCGCAACTGGGGCGTGCCGCTGCCCTTCTTCCTGCACAAGGTGACCGGCGAGCTGCACCCCGACACGCTGGCGCTGGTCGACCGCGCGGCGGCGATCGTCGAGGAAGGCGGCGTCGAGGCCTGGTCGCGGCTGCTCGCCGAGGACGTGATCGGCGCCACCGGCCCGCATTCGTCGGAGCACTACGCCAAGAGCAACGACATCCTCGACGTCTGGTTCGATTCCGGCTCGACCTTCTTCCACGTGCTGCGCGGCAGCCATCCGGGCACGACGATCCCCGACGACGACGGCCGCCATCCCGAGGCCGATCTCTACCTCGAAGGCCACGACCAGCACCGCGGCTGGTTCCACTCGTCCCTGCTCATCGCCTGCGCGATGGAAGGCCACGCGCCCTACCGCGGCCTGCTCACGCACGGCTTCACGGTCGACGGCTCGGGCCGCAAGATGAGCAAGAGCCTGGGCAACTTCATCGCCCTGAACGAGGTCACCTCGAAGCTCGGCGCCGAGATCATCCGCCTCTGGTGCGCCTCGACCGACTACTCGGGCGACCTGGCCATCGACGACAAGATCCTGGCCCGCGTCGTCGACGCGTATCGCCGCATCCGCAACACGCTGCGCTTCCTGCTCGCCAACACCAGCGATTTCGACGCTGCGACCGACGCGGTTCCGCTGGCCGAGATGCTCGAGATCGACCGCTGGGCGCTCGCCCGCGCGGCCGCCTTGCAGTCCGAGATCGTCGGCGACTTCGACGCCGCGCGCGGCGTGTTCGTCGGCGGCCACTACGGCGACTACGAGTTCCATCCGGTCGTCTCGAAGCTGCAGATCTTCTGTTCGGAAGACCTGGGCGCGTTCTATCTCGACATCCTGAAGGACCGGCTGTATACGACGGCGCCGAAGTCGCTGGCGCGGCGCTCCGCGCAGACGGCGTTGCAGCTGATCTCGCAGGCCATGCTGCGCTGGATGGCGCCGTTCCTCAGCTTCACCGCCGAAGAGGCGTGGAAGGTGGTCGGGCCCTCGGCGTCGCCGTCGATCTTCGCCGAGACCTATCTCGACGTGCGGCCCTGGATCGACGAGGCGTTGCTCGCCAGATGGCAGCGCATCGCCGACGTCCGCTCGGAATCGAACCGGCAGATGGAAGCGCTGCGCGCCGACGGCAAGCTGGGCTCGTCGCTGCAGGCCGAGGTCACGGTCAAGGCCGGCCCGAAACGGCTCGGCGAGCTGCTCGCGCTCGGCGACGACCTGCGCTTCGTGCTGATCACCTCGGCAGCGCATGTC
>CAZZVH010000234.1:0-6192 GCA_964657365.1 uncultured Burkholderiaceae bacterium | reverse complement strand
GCACGTCGCCGCTCCAGGGCACGACGACGCTTTCGGTCCACGCCACGCCGTTGACGACGACGCCGTCGGGCCCGTGCCTGGCGATCGCGTTCTGGCCTTCGATCCGGTCGGCTCGCATCTTCATGGCGTGATTATCCGAGGCCGCGCGACGCGCTGCCGAACCGGGGCCCGGCACGGGCGCGGGCACCACACCCCTGTGGTCCAATATCCTGCTCTTTCCTCCACCCGTCCGGAGCCCCAGCGTGTCGCCCCTCCTCAAGTCGAGCAAGCTCGCCAGCGTCTGCTACGACATCCGCGGTCCCGTGCTCGACAAGGCGCGGCAGATGGAGGAGGAAGGCCAGAAGATCATCAAGCTCAACATCGGCAACCTGGCCGTGTTCGGGCTCGAGCCGCCCGACGAGATCGTGCAGGACATGATCCGCAACCTGCCGCACTCTGCCGGCTACACCGATTCGAAGGGCCTGTTCGCACCACGCAAGGCGGTCGTCCACTACACGCAGCAGAAGAATGTCCGGGGCGTGACGGTCGACGACGTGTTCCTCGGCAACGGCGCGTCGGAGCTCATCACGATGAGCATGAACGCCCTGCTCAACGACGGCGACGAAGTGCTCATCCCGGCGCCCGACTACCCGTTGTGGACCGCGTCGGTCGCGCTCTCGGGCGGCACGCCGGTGCACTACCTGTGCGACGAGGCGTCCGACTGGATGCCCGACCTCGCCGACATGGAGGCGAAAGTCACGCCGCGCACGCGTGCGCTCGTCGTCATCAACCCGAACAACCCGACCGGCGCGCTGTACCCGGACGACGTGCTGCAGAAGATCGTCGACCTGGCGCGCCGGCACGGCCTCATCGTCTTCGCCGACGAGATCTACGACAAGACGCTGTTCGACGGCTGCACGCACACCTCGATCGCCTCGCTCGCCGACGACGTCCTGTTCCTCACCTTCAACGGCCTGTCGAAGAACTACCGCTCCTGCGGCTACCGGGCCGGCTGGATGGTGGTGTCGGGCGAGAAGCGCCATGCCGGCGACTACATCGAGGGCCTGGGCATGCTGGCTTCGATGCGGCTCTGCTCGAACACGCCCGGCCAGCTGGCGATCCAGACGGCGCTGGGCGGCTACCAGAGCATCGACGACCTGGTCGGCCCTGGCGGCAGGCTGCGTCGCCAGCGCGATCTCGCGCACGAGCTGCTGACGGCGATCCCGGGGGTCACCTGCGTCAAGCCGAAGGCCGCGCTCTACATGTTTCCGAAGCTCGACCCGGCCATGTATCCGATCGAGGACGACCAGCAGTTCGCCTACGAGCTGCTCGCCGAGCAGAAGGTGCTGATCGTGCAGGGCACCGGCTTCAACTGGCCGAAGCCCGACCACATCCGCGTCGTCTTCCTGCCGAATTCCGACGATCTCACCGACGCGATCGGCCGTATCGCCACCTTCCTCGATCACTACCGCACCCGCCACTCACGGTGAGCGGGGCCTGCCTTCCATGACACCGATCCTGGTCGGGTTGCTCGGCGCCGGCATCGTCGGCGGCGGCACCTTCACCGTCCTGCGCCGCAACCAGGACGAGATCCGCCGACGCGCCGGCCGCGAGATCCGCATCACCCACGTCGCCGACCTCGACACGGCGCGTGCCGCCGCGATCGCCGGCAACGACGCGATCGTCACCGCCGATGCCCGCTCGGTGATCGCGCGGCCCGAGATCGACGTCGTCGTCGAGCTGATCGGCGGCACCGGCATCGCCCGGACGCTGGTGCTCGAGGCGATCGCCGCGGGCAAGCACGTCGTGACCGCCAACAAGGCGTTGCTGGCCATCCACGGCACCGAGATCTTCGCGGCGGCGCGCGACAAGGGCGTCGTCGTCGCCTTCGAGGCCGCGGTGGCCGGGGGCATCCCGATCATCAAGGCCTTGCGCGAAGGGCTCACGGCGAACCGCATCGAATGGATCGCCGGGATCATCAACGGCACGACCAATTTCATCCTCTCGGAGATGCGCTCGCGCCACATCGATTTCGCGGAAGCGCTCGCCGAGGCGCAGCGGCTCGGCTACGCCGAAGCCGACCCGACCTTCGACATCCAGGGCATCGACGCGGCGCACAAGGCGACGCTCGTCAGCGCGATCGCGTTCGGCGTGCCGGTGCAATTCGCCAAGGCGCACGTCGAAGGCATCGCCGACCTGCAAGCCGCCGACATCGCCTACGCCGAGCAGCTCGGCTACCGCATCAAGCTGCTGGCGATCACCAAGCGGCGGGCAGCCGTGGCGGGGGTGTCGCCTGAAGGCATCGAGTTGCGCGTCCACCCGACGCTGGTGCCGAGCACGCGGCTGATCGCCAACGTCGAGGGCGCCATGAACGCGGTGCTGGTGCAGGGCGACGCGGTCGGCACGACGCTCTACTACGGCAAGGGCGCGGGCGCCGAGCCGACCGCCTCGGCCGTGATCGCCGACCTGGTCGACCTGGCCCGCCTCGCGACGGCCGATCCCGATCACCACGTGCCGCACCTGGCGTTCCAGCCGGCCGCCATGCAGGATCTCGTCGTGCTGCCGATCGGCGACGTCGTCACTGCGTTCTACCTGCGCCTGCAGGTGGCCGACGTGGCCGGCGTGCTGGCCCGCGTCACCGGCATCCTGGCCGAGCACGACATCTCGATCGACGCGCTGCTGCAGCGCCCGGCGCAGATCGGCACGCATGGCGGCGGGGCGCGCACCGACGTCATCATCCTCACCCACGACACCGTCGAGGGCCGCATGACCAAGGCGATCGCCGCGATGCAGGCACTGCCGACGGTGCTCGCGGAAATCGTCCGCATCCGCAAGGAAGACCTGGGGTGAGGTACCTGAGCACGCGGGGCGAGCGTGCCGGCCGTCGCTTCTGCGACATCCTGCTCGAAGGCCTGGCGCCCGACGGCGGCCTGTATCTTCCCGAGAGCTATCCGACGGTCGACGCCGCAACGCTCGATCGCTGGCGTGCGCTGCCCTATGCGGAACTCGCCTTCGAGATCCTCTCGCTCTACATCGACGACATCCCGCCGCCGACGCTTCGCGAACTCCTGCAACGCACCTACACGGCCGAGGTTTTCGGCGATCCGCGCATCGCGCCGCTACGCGTCCTCGAGCCGGGCCTGTGCGTGCTGGGCCTGTCGAACGGCCCGACGCTCGCCTTCAAGGACCTGGCGATGCAGTTCCTCGGCCACGCCTTCGAGTTCGAGCTGGGCCGCCGGGAGCGCACGCTCAACGTGCTGGGCGCGACCTCGGGCGACACCGGCAGCGCCGCGGAGCACGCGTTGAAGGGCAAGCACGGCGTGCAGGTTTTCATGCTGTCGCCGCTCGGCCGGATGAGCGAGTTCCAGCAGGCGCAGATGTTCAGCCTGCAGGACGCGAACATCCACAACATCGCGATCGACGGCGTCTTCGACGACTGCCAGGATCTCGTCAAGGCCGTCTCGGCCGATCTCGATTTCAAGGCGCGCCACGCGATCGGCACGGTCAACTCGATCAACTGGGCGCGGCTGCTCGCCCAGGTCGTCTACTACTTCGCCGGCTACCTGCAGGCGACGGCGTCCAGCCATGCGCCGGTCGACTTCGCGGTGCCGACCGGCAACTTCGGCAACATCTGCGCCGGCCACATCGCCCGCCGGATGGGCTTGCCGATCGGCAGGCTCGTGCTCGCGACGAACGAGAACGACGTGCTCGACGAGTTCTTCCGCACCGGCACCTACCGCGCCCGAAGCGCCGCCGAAACGCTCGAGACCTCGAGCCCGTCGATGGACATCTCGAAGGCGTCGAACTTCGAGCGCTTCGTGTTCGATGCGCTCGGCCGCGACCCGGCGCGCACGCGCACGCTGTTCGCGCAGGTCGAGTCGACGCGCGCGTTCTCGCTCGACGCAGCCGAGCGAGAACGCATCGACGCGTTCGGATTCGTCAGCGCGTCCAGCACCGGCGCGGACCGGCTCGCCACCATCCGCGACGTCCACGACCGTTACGGCGAGGTGATCGATCCGCACACCGCCGATGCGATGAAGGTCGGCCGCGCGCACCGACGCGACGGCGTGCCGATGGTCGTGCTCGAGACCGCGTTGCCGGTGAAGTTCAACGCCACGGTGCGCGAGGCGATCGGCGAAGACGCACCGCGGCCGGCGCGCTTCGACGGCATCGAATCGCTGCCGCGCCGCGTCACGACGATGCCCGCCGACCTGGGCCGGCTGCAGGCATTCATCGCCCAGAATGGCTGAACCATGTCCAGCGATCCCGTGACCCGTCCAGTTCCCGCTCCAGTGCCGCTGACGCTCGACGAAGCCGTCGCGCGGGTCCTGTCGCGCGTCGCCGTCCCGGCCGAAGCCGACGCCGAGTCGGTCTCGACCTTCGACGCGCTGCACCGCGTGCTGCTGGCCGACGTGACGTCGCTGATCGACGTGCCTCCGGCCGACAACAGCGCCATGGACGGCTACGCGATGCGCACCGCCGACGCGGGTGCCGCGGGCGTCGTGCTGCCGGTCTCCCAGCGCATCCCGGCAGGCGTCGTCGGCGGCCCGCTCGCGCCGGGGACCGCGGCGCGGATCTTCACCGGCGCGCAGGTGCCGGCCGGCGCCGACGCGGTCGTGATGCAGGAGCAGTGCGAGGTCGTCGACGCCGGCGTGCGGGTCGGCGTCGCGCCGAGGCCGGGGCAGTCGATCCGCAGGCGGGGCGAAGACGTCCGCCGCGGCGCTGTCGTGCTGCAGGCAGGTCTGCGCCTGTCGCCGCAGGCGCTCGGCATGGCCGCATCGGTCGGCCAGGCGATGCTGCAGGTCGGCCGCCGGCCACGCGTCGCGATGTTCTCCACCGGCGACGAGCTGGCCATGCCCGGCGAGACGCTCAAGCCAGGCGCCATCTACAACTCGAACCGCTTCACGCTGCGCGGCCTCATCGAATCGTGCGGCGGCGTCTGCGACGACCTCGGCATCGTTCCCGATCGCCTCGATGCCACGCGCGCTGCGTTGAAGCGCGCGGCGGAAGGCAACGATCTCATCGTCACCTGCGGCGGCGTCTCGGTCGGCGAGGAAGACCACCTCAAGCCGGCCGTCGAGCGCGAGGGGCGGCTCGATCTCTGGCAGGTCGCGATCAAGCCGGGCAAGCCGCTGGCGTTCGGCGAGGTGTTCCGCGCCGACGGCTCGTCGGCCTGGTTCATCGGCCTGCCGGGCAATCCGGTGTCGTCGTTCATCACCTTCCTGTTCACCGCCCGGCCGTTGCTGCTCAAGCTGCAGGGCGCGACCCATCTCGCGCCCGGCAGCATCGCCATGCGCGCCGACTTCGCGTGGCCGCGCGCCGACCGGAGGCGCGAGTTCCTGCGCGTGCGGCGCAACGCGGCCGGCGGCCTCGACCTGTTCGAGAACCAGGGCTCGGGCGTCCTGACCTCGACGGTGTGGGCCGACGGCGTGGTCGACAACCCGGGCGGCGCGACGATCGCCACGGGCGACACCGTGCGCTACCTGCCGTTCTCCGAGCTGCTCGCATGAAGGTCGCGGTGCGCTACTTCGCCTCGATCCGAGAAGCGCTCGGCGGCGGCGAGCAGTTCGATGTCGCCGAGGGAACCGACATCGCCGGCCTGCGCCGTGCGCTGGTCGCCCTCGGTGGCCGCCACGCCGAGGTTCTCGCGCCGGGCCGCTCCGTGCGTAGCGCCCGCAACCGGACCATGGCCGCCGAGTCGACCGCGCTGGCCGAGGGCGACGAGGTCGGTTTCTTCCCGCCGGTCACCGGCGGCTGAACGCATGACCGTGCGCGTCTCGATCCAGGCCGCCGACTTCGACGCCGGCGCCGAGACGGCCGCACTGCGCGCGAACGACGGAGGTATCGGCGCTGTCGTGACGTTCATCGGCACCGTCCGCGACCGCAGCGACGGCGCCGCCGTCGAGACGATGGAGCTGGAGCACTACCCCGGCATGACCGAGGCCTCGATCGAGTCGATGATCGATGCCGCGTTCACACGCTTCGAGATCCGCGGCGCCCGCGTCGTGCACAGGATCGGCGTGCTGCAGGCGCGCGACCAGATCGTGCTGGTGGCGGTGTCGTCGGCACATCGCGGCCAGGCGTTCCAGGCCTGCGAATTCCTGATGGACTACCTGAAGACGCAGGCGCCGTTCTGGAAGAAGGAACAAGGCGAGGGTGGCGGCCGCTGGGTCGACGCCCGTGTCGCCGACGACCGGGCCCTGCTGCGCTGGG
>CAZZVH010000233.1:0-6227 GCA_964657365.1 uncultured Burkholderiaceae bacterium | reverse complement strand
GGTCTCTACAAGCCGACGCAGGGCCGGGTGCTGTTCGGCGGCGTCGACGCGACCGCCACCAGGCGGCCGACGGCGATGCGGCGCCGCATGCAGATGATCTTCCAGGATCCGTACGCCAGCCTCAACCCGCGCTGGAAGGTGCGCGACATCGTCGCCGAGCCCTTGCGCGAGCACGGCTTCGAGGCCGAAGCGGGTGGCGCCGAGCGCCAGCGCCGGGTAGCCGCGCGCGTCGATCAGCTGCTGGGGTCGGTCGGCTTGGCCGCTGCCGATGCGGACAAATTTCCGCATCAGTTCTCGGGCGGCCAGCGCCAGCGCATCTCGATCGCCAGGGCGCTGGCCACCAACCCGGAGTTCCTCGTCTGCGACGAGCCGACCTCGGCGCTCGACGTCTCGGTGCAGGCGCAGGTGCTCAACATCATGAAGGCGCTGCAGGCAGCGCTCGGCCTCACCTACCTCTTCATCTCGCACAACCTCGCGGTGGTCCGCCACGTCAGCGACCAGGTCGGCGTGATGTACCTCGGCCGCATCGTCGAGATCGCCGCCAAGGGAACGCTCTTCGCCGCGCCGCGCCATCCCTACACGCGCATGCTGCTCGACGCGATCCCCGACATCCACATGAGCGGTCGCGCGAGAACGCCGGTCCAGGGCGAGGTGCCGAATCCGCTCGATCCGCCGAGCGGCTGCGCTTTCAATCCGCGCTGCCCATATGCGAACGAGCGCTGCCGCGTCGAGCGGCCTGCGCTGCTCGCCGCGGGTGCCACGCGCGTGGCCTGCCACGCGGTCGAGGAAGGGCGGATCTAGTCGCGCGACATCGGCGCGTGAGTCAAGCCCGGGCGGCCGGCAGCAGGTGCTCGCCGCGCATCAGGTCGGCGGACGACTCGCGGTCGCGCACCAGCCAGGCGTCCTCGCCCGAGACCATGACCTCCGCGGCGCGGCCGCGCGTGTTGTAGTTGCTCGCCATGCTCATCGCATACGCGCCGGCGGAGAGGATCGCGAGATGGTCGCCTGCCGCGACGGCGAGCTCCCGGTCGCGGCCGAGCCAGTCGCCCGATTCGCAGATCGGGCCGACGACGTCGTAGCGAGTCGCGGGTCGTTCGCTGCGGCGGCACTCGACGATGCGCATCCAGGCGTCGTACATCGCCGGGCGGACCAGGTCGTTCATGGCCGCGTCGACGATGCAGAAGTTTTTCCCCTCCGCAGGCTTCACGTAGAGCACCTCGGTGAGGAGGGCGCCGGCATTGCCGACGAGCGAGCGCCCCGGCTCGAAGACGAGCGTCCGGTGCGCGTGGCCGCGCGCGTCGATCCGGTCCAGCAGCAGGCCGATGAGGGCATCGGCAGCGGGCGGTGTCTCGCCGCGGTAGTCGATGCCGAGGCCGCCGCCGAGATCGAGGTGGCCGATCGACAGGCCGTGGCGCTCGGCGGCCTCGACGAGATCGAGCAGCCGGTCAAGCGCCTCGACGTACGGCGGCGCCTCGGTGATCTGCGAGCCGATGTGGCAATCGATGCCGATCACTTCCAGGCCGGGCAGGCCAGCGGCCCGGCGATAGGCGTCGAGCGCCTCGCCGTGGGCGATCCCGAACTTGTTGTTCTTCAGGCCGGTCGAGATGTAGGGATGGGTCTTCGCGTCGACGTCGGGGTTCACGCGCAAGCTGACGCGCGCGGTTCGCCCCGCGCCGACGGCGACCGACGACAGGACGTCGAGCTCGTCCAGGCTTTCGACGTTGAAGCACAGCACGCCCGCCACGAGCGCCTTCGCCATCTCCGCGCGCGTCTTGCCGACGCCGGAGAAGACGATCCGGGCCGGGTCGGCGCCTGCCGCCAGCGCGCGGTCGAGCTCGCCGCCGGACACGATGTCGAAGCCGCAACCGTGCCTGGCGAACCATTGCAGGACGGCGAGGTTGGAATTCGCCTTCATCGCGTAGCAGATCAGGTGCGCGCGCCCGGCCAAGGCGCGTTGGTAGGGCGCCAGTGCGCGCCCCATCGCCGCCGTCGAATAGGCGTAAAGCGGCGTGCCGAAGCGGCGAGCGAGCTCGTTTGCGGCGAGGCCTTCGATGAAGAGCGTCTCGCCGCGGTAGGCGATGTCGGGCGCGCCGGGAAGCGAGATCAACGCGAAGCCGCCGACGCGGATGGCAGCGTTGCGGCCGGATGGCTGGCGGCGGGTTCGGACGCCGCGGGCGTGAGTGCGCCCTTCAGGCCGCAGCCCGACAGCATCGACACCCCGATTGAGAAGACGGCGAACCACGCCTTCGCACCTCGAACCGACCCCGCCACTACACTTCCTGCGCGTTCCTGCATGCCACGATTTTATGGGCCATGGCCTCCGTCACACCACCGCTCTCCGATGCCGATTACGACGCCATGACACGCGCGGCGCTGGCGCGTGTCGAGGCGACGGTCGATCGCTTCCTGCAGGACGACGTCATCGACATCGATGCCAACCGGACCGGCAGCATGCTGGAGCTGGCGTTCCCCGGCGGCGGCACCATCGTCGTCAATGCCCAGCCGCCCCTGCACGAGCTCTGGCTGGCAGCACCGATGGGCGGATACCACTTCAAGCCGGCGGGCGCCGCCTGGATCGACGGCCGCGATGGCCGCGAGTTCTTCGCCGTGCTCTCGGAATGTGCCAGCACGCTGGCCGGGGTCGACCTGTCGTTCGCGGCCTGAAGGCGCGTCAGCGCCTGCGGAACAGGTCGAGGATGGAGTTCTTCTCCTCCTCTGTCGGCGCGGCAGGCGCCTTGTCGTCGAGGCCGACACTGCTGACGCCGGCGCCTCGCGCGTATTCCTCGAAATAGAGCTCGCCGCCGATGCTGACGACGCCGTCCGGCATCGCCATCTCCTGGACCGGCACACCCTTCAGCACGGTGCTCATGAAATCGATCCAGATCGGCAGCGACAGGCCGCCGCCGGTCTCGCGATCGCCCAGCTTCTTCGGGTCGTCGTAGCCCATCCAGACGGCGGCCACGACGTTCTTCTGCCAGCCGACGAACCAGGCGTCGTGCGAATCGTTCGTGGTTCCGGTCTTGCCGTAGATGTCGGGCCGCTTGAGCGTGGCGCCGGCCTTGGCGGCCGTGCCGCCGTGCGCGACGGACTGCAGCAGGCTGGTCATGACGAACGCATTGCGGGCGTCGAGCGTGCGCAGCGATTCGTCGAGGACGGGAACGTGTGCCTCGTTGAGGACGTGCCCCTTGGAATCGGTGATGCGGTTGATCAGGATCGGATTGACGCGAAAGCCGCCGTTCGCGAACACGCTGTAGGCCGAAGCCATCTGCATGGGCGTGACCGAGCCCGCGCCGAGCGCCATCGTCAGGTAGGCCGGATGCTTCTCGGGATCGAAGCCGAAACGCGTGATCCACTGCTGTGCGTAGGCCGGGCCGATCGCCTTGAGGATGCGGATCGAGATGAGGTTCTTCGACTTCATCAGGCCCTGGCGCATCGTCATCGGGCCATCGAACGTGCCGTCGTAGTTCTTGGGCTCCCAGGGCTGGCTGCCGGTGGCGCCGGCATCGAAGAACAGCGGCGCGTCGTTGATCACGGTGGCCGGCGTGAAGCCCTTCTCGAGGGCGGCCGAATAGATGAACGGCTTGAAGCTCGACCCCGGCTGCCGCCAGGCCTGGGTCACATGGTTGAACTTGCTCTTGGAGTAATCGAAGCCGCCCACCATCGCGCGCACGGCGCCGGTGCTCGGGTCGAGCGCGACGAACGCGCCCTCGACATCCGGCAGCTGGGTGATCGACCAGTCGTCCTTCGGGCCGCGGATCAGCCGGACGACGGCGCCGGGCCGGATCTCCGTCTTCGGGTTCGCCTTGGCCGACAGCGCCGAAGCCGCCGGCTTGAGCCCCTCGCCGACGATGGTGACCGTCTCGCCGTTCTGCAGCACGGCGGTGACCTTCTTCGCCGATGCCTCGAGCACCACCGCGGCCTTCAGCTCGTCGTTGTCGGGGAAGTCCTGCAGGCCCTCGGCGATGCGCGCGTCGAGCTCCTTGGCGTCGGCGGGGAGGTCGATGTAGTCCTCCGGGCCGCGGTAGACCTGACGCCGCTCGAAGTCCATGATGCCCTTGCGCAGCGCCCGGTAGGCCAGCGTCTGCTCGGCGGAATCCAGCGTCAGGTAGACGTTGAGGCCGCGGGTGTAGGCGTCGGGCCCGTACTGGGTGAAGATCAGCTGGCGGGCCGCCTCGGCGACGTACTCGGCATGCACGGCGACCTGCGACGGTGTCCGGTACTTCAGCACCTGCTTGAGGGCCGCATCGCGCTGTTCGGCGGTGATGAAGCCGTTCTCGAGCATGCGATCGATGATGTAGCGCTGCCGGATGGTCGCCCGCTCCGGATTGACGATCGGGTTGTTCGCCGACGGCGCCTTCGGCAGGCCGGCGAGCATCGCCGCCTCGGCGATGGTGATGTCCTTCAACGGCTTGCCGAAATAGATTTCGCTGGCCGAGGCGAATCCATAGGCGCGCTGGCCGAGCGCGATATGGTTCATGTAGACCTCGAGAATCTGGTCCTTGGTCAGCAGGCTCTCGATCTTGAAAGCCAGCAACATCTCGTAGATCTTGCGAGTAAATGTTTTCTCGGTCGACAGGTAGAAGTTGCGCGCGACCTGCATCGTGATGGTCGACGCACCCTGGGCACTGTGCCCTTCACCGAAGTTGGCGAGGCCGGCGCGGATCACGCTCACGTAGTTGACGCCGCTGTGCTGGTAGAACTTCGCGTCCTCGATGGCGAGCACGGCGTCCTGCATGACCTTCGGGATCTCGGCGATCGGCATGAAGCTGCGCCGTTCCTCGCCGAACTCGCCCAGGAGCACGTTGTCAGAGGAGAACACGCGCATCGGCAGCTTCGGCCGGTAGTCGGTGAGGCTGTCGATTTCGGGCAGGTTCGGGAACGCCACCGCGAGGGCGATGCCGCCGATGAGCGCCACCGCCAACGCTCCTGCGGCCAGCAAGCCAAGGAGCGTGCCGACGATCCGCAGCGGCCAGCCGACCCACGCCGGCATCCGCGACGCGCCCCTCCCTGACGAAGCGTCGCGCGCGGACCGGCTGTCGTCCCTGTCGGATTCAGTCACATCTCTACCTGCATCGAGGCCGCATTATAGAAAGCGGCGCCAATCCCGGGCCACCCGAAGGCGGGGCCCCGGATGCGGTCGAGAGCCTCGAAACGCGGCCTTGGCAAGTGCCTTTCGATACACGTTTGTCAGCGGAGCTTTGCGTGTGAGATTTGCAACGCGCATGCCTCTCGCGCGTGGGTTTTTGCTAGGGTAATCAAAGGCTTTACTGCTAGCATCGAAGTAACTTATTAACACTCCGGCACGTTAATTTTCAGTGCTGGAAAAGGGGCGTCGTGAGCTTTCTGGACACCTTGTTGGGTCGCAAGCACCCACCGATGATCGGCCTCGACATCAGCTCGTCCAGCGTCAAGCTCGTCGAGCTCGGGCAGACCGGCAGCGGCGAGTACGTGCTGGAGCGTTTCGGTTCCGAGAGCTTCGAGAAGGGCTGGATCGCCGACGGCCAGATCGAGAAGTTCGACGAGGTCGCCGAAGCCGTCAAGCGCCTGGTGACCAAGAGCGGAACGCGCACGCGCCAGGTCGTGATGGCGATGCCGCAATCGGCCGTCATCACCAAGAAGATCATGTTGCCGGCGGGCCTGCGTGAAGAGGAGCTCGAGATCCAGGTCGAGTCCGAAGCCAACCAGTACATCCCGTTCTCGCTCGACGAGGTGAGCCTCGATTTCTGCGTCATCGGCCCGAGCCCCACCTCGGTGGGCGACGTCGAGGTGCTGATCGCCGCATCGCGCAAGGATCGTGTCCAGGATCGCCAGGGCCTCGCCGAAGCGGCGGGCCTCAAGCCGGCCGTGCTCGACATCGAGTCGCATGCGTCGCGGCTGGCGATGAGCCGAGTCGTCGCCGGCCTGCCGAACGAAGGCAAGGATGCGCTGGTCGCGTTGTTCGAGATCGGCGCCGACACCACCAGCCTCAAGGTGCTGCGCGACGACGAGATGCTGTACGACCGCGACCAGGCCTTCGGCGGCTCGCAGCTCACGCAACTCATCTCGCGCCAGTACGGCTTCTCGTACGAGGAAGCCGAGCAGAAGAAGCTGGCCGCCGACCTGCCCGACGACTACGAGACCTCGTTGCTCGCTCCCTTCGTCGACAGCCTGTCGCAGGAGATCGGCCGTGCGCTGCAGTACTTCTTCACCAGCACGCCGCACCACAAGGTGCACTACGTGATGCTGGC
>CAZZVH010000232.1:0-6271 GCA_964657365.1 uncultured Burkholderiaceae bacterium | reverse complement strand
GGCGAAGGTGCCCATGGCGGCCTCGGCGCCTCAGTCGACGCTCGGCGCGTGGCCGAGACCGTTCACCACGTCGACCGGCAAGGCAAGCAGCGCCGTGATCGCACCGGACGTGGCGACCACGCCCCAGAACATCAGGAAGGTCACGGAGTAGATGGCGGTGGCGCTCCAGGCGACCGGCTCGCTGCCGAACCAGCGCAACTGCGACGGGTCGACGACCGCGAACACCAGCATCTCGAGAGCGCCGGCCATGAGGAAAGCGGGCCAGAGGATCGGCAACACGCGTTGCAGCATGGCGGCCCCCGGTTCAGCGCGGCGACGCCTGCGCCGGCTTGTCGGGCGCCTGGTGCAACTCGACGTCGGCGTACTTGAATGCGATCGCGACTGTTCCGAGGCCGGCGACCACCACGATGGCCGGCCCGGCGAACAGGAGCCAGACGATGCCGAAGCGCCACCACGGCTGGCCCGGCGCGTTGCGATCGCCCGACGGGGACGATCGTGACGATGGGTGATCGATGGTCATGCTGGTCCTCAACGCGGAATGACGAAGGTCGACTTCTCGTGCAGCGCGTCGCGCGGCAGCGGTGCCGCATTCGTGTCCGGGGTCGCCAGTGCGATCCTGAAACGAAGCGGATGCACGCCGGCGCCGAGCGACCGGGCACTGTCCTGCGGGATCTGGACCGAGACCGGCACCCAGCGCGCTTCGGTGGGCGCGAGGTCGACGTCGGACCAGCCCGTCAGCGTCGCCCCCGGCAGGCCTTCGACGGCGACGCTCAGCCGTTCGGGCCGTTCGGTCGCGTTCATCAGTTGCACGCGGTAGACGTTCTCGATGTTGCCGGCGCCGACCTCCCGGGCGAGAACGCCGCGGTCGCGGACGATGTCGGCTCGAAATGGCGGTCGGCTCGCCAGGCTCGCCACGAACGCCGTGGCGATCGCGGCCAGCACGGCTCCGTAGACCAGCACGCGGGGACGCGCGACGCGCGCCCACATGCGGCGTGGCGACAAGCCGTCCCGCAGGCTGTTCTCTGTCGCGTAGCGGATCAGGCCGCGCGGCGAGCGCATCTTGTCCATGACGCCGTCGCAGGCGTCGATGCAGGCGGCGCAGCCGATGCATTCGTACTGCAGCCCCTTGCGGATGTCGATGCCGGTCGGGCAGACCTGCACACACAGCGTGCAGTCGATGCAGTCGCCCTTGCTCACCGTCGCCGCCGCGACGCCGCGCGAGCGCGAGCCGCGCGGCTCGCCGCGCGCCGCGTCGTAGCTGATGACCAGCGTGTCGCGATCGAACATCGCGCTCTGGAAACGCGCGTAGGGGCACATGTACTTGCACACCTGCTCGCGCATGTAGCCCGCGTTCCCGTACGTCGCCAGGCCGTAGAACAGCAACCAGAAGCCTTCCCAGGGCCCGAGTCCGGCGCTCGTGGTCTCGGCGAACAGCGTTCGAGCCGGCGTGAAGTAGGCGACGAAGCTGAAGCCCGTCCACAGGCCGATCGCCAGCCACGCGAGCTGCTTGCCGCCGCGCCTGAGGAGCTTGTTCGGCGACCAGGGCGCGGCATCGAGCCGGATCCGCGCCTGCCGGTCGCCCTCGAAGCGCCGCTCGACCCACATGAAGATCTCGGTGTAGACGGTCTGCGGGCAGGCGAAGCCGCACCAGAGCCGGCCGGCGACGGCGGTGAACAGGAACAGGCCGTAGGCCGACAGGATCAGCAGGCCGGACAGATAGATGACGTCCTGCGGCAGCAGCACCATGCCGAAGATGTAGAAGCGGCGCGCACCGAGGTCGAACAGCAGCGCCTGCCTGCCGTTCCACTGCAGCCAGGGCAGGCCGTAGAACGCGAGCTGGGTGGCCCAGACGAACACCCAGCGCCAGGTCGCGAACCAGCCGTGCACTGCGCGCGACTGGATCTTGTCTTCGCTGACGTAGAGGGAAATCATCGCCACCGGGGAATCGGCGCGAAGCGAGACGACGGGCGTGCTCATCGAAGCTCGGGTACGTACGGTGCGGTTCGTTCCGGCGTGCCGCGCTTCAGCGAGCGGCCACGCGTGCCGGATGCGACAAGCTCCACACGTAGCTCGCCACGACGTGGATCTGCTGCGGCGTCAGGCGGCTGCCCTGGGCAGGCATGACGTTGGTCTTGCCGTCGACGACCATCCTGACGATCGCCGCCTCGCCGGAGCCGTGCAGCCAGATGTCGTCCGTGAGGTTGGCCGAGCCGATCGCCTGATTGCCCTTGCCGTCGGCACCGTGGCAGGCGGCGCAGACCACGAACTTCGCCTTGCCCGCTTCCGCCGCCGCCGCGTCGTGCGGGCTGCCCGACAGGCTCAGCACGTAGCTGGCGACGTTGTGGACGTCCGGCGCCGAGCCGACGGCTGCCGCCATCGACGGCATCGTGCCGACGCGGCCGAGCGTGATCGTTTCCTCGATCTGTTCCGGAGAGCCGCCGTGCAGCCAGTCGTCGTCGGTCAGGTTCGGGAAGCCCTTGCTGCCGCGCGCATCGGAGCCATGGCACGC
Organism: uncultured Burkholderiaceae bacterium; assembly: GCA_964657365.1. Taxonomy (GTDB): domain Bacteria; phylum Pseudomonadota; class Gammaproteobacteria; order Burkholderiales; family Burkholderiaceae_C; genus Schlegelella_A. The sequence continues at coordinate 3,762 of CAZZVH010000232.1, read as the reverse complement.
AGCGCAGTTGTTGATGAACAGGCGCTGGCCGATGGCCATGGCGTTCCGGTCGTGGCTCAGCGCGTCGGCGCTCGCCAGGGCGAACGGCGCGTAGACCTTGTCCATCGCCAGCTTCGCGGTCGCCTGGTCCTTGTCGAGCTCGCCGCTGCTGCTCCAGCGGAGGTTGCCGGGCAGGCTGCCGAGACCGGGGAACAGAAACAGGTAGGCGAACGCGAACAGAACGGTGATGACGAAAAGGACCGCCCACCAGCGCGGCAAGGGGTTGTTCATCTCGACCAGGTCGCCGTCGAAGACGTGGCCGGTGCTGTTGTCGTCGGCCATCGGCTGGCGCCGGCTCGCGAAGGCCAGCAGGAGCAGGCAGGCCAGCAGGCTCACCACCGTCGCGCCGATGATGAACAGCGACCAGCCGTTGTCGAGGAAGTCGCTCATGGCCGTGCATCCCCGCGCTCGTCGACGAAGGGAAGCATTTCCGCAGCGTCGAAGTCGGCCTTGTTCTTCCGCGACATGGCCCAGACCACGATGCAGATGAAGGTGAAGAAGGACACCAGCGTGACGCCGATGTGCAGGCTGTTGATTCCCATGGCCGCTCCTCGTTATTTCACCGCGGTGCCGAGCACCTGCAGATACGCGATCAACGCATCGACCTCGTCCTTGCCGCGCACGCTCTGCGGCGCATCGGCGATCTCGGCATCGCTGTAGGGGACGCCGACCCGGCGCAGCCCGGTCATGTGCGCCGCGATGGTGGTGTCGTCGACCTTCGCCGTGAACAGCCACGGATAGGCCGGCATGTTCGACTCGGGCACGAGATCGCGCGGGTTGTTCAGGTGGATGCGATGCCACTCGTCGCTGTACTTGCCACCGACGCGGTGCAGGTCGGGGCCGGTGCGCTTGCGTCCCCACTGGAAGGGGTGGTCGTAGACGAATTCGCCCGGCATCGAGAAGTGGCCGTAGCGCAGCGTCTCGGACTGCAGCGTGCGGATCATCTGCGAGTGGCAGTTGTAGCAACCTTCCCGCGTGTACACGTCACGGCCGGCGAGCTGCAGCGCGGTCAGGGGCAGCAGGCCGGGCACCGGCTGCGTCGTCGAGCGCTGGAAGAAGAGCGGGACGATCTCGACCAGGCCGCCGACGGCGACCACCAGCAGGATCAGGACGATCATCAGGAAGTTGTTGGTCTCGATCTTCTCGTGACCGGAGACGGCGTGTGAGCTGCTCATGCGAGGGTCCTCGGAATCAGGCGGCGGCAGGGATCGGCAGGATCGCGCCGACCAGGGGCACGGGCGCGTCGACAGGCTGGCGGCGGCCGCGCACGGTCATCACCACGTTCCAGGCCATCAGCAGCATGCCGACGAGGTACAGCGCGCCGCCGACCAGGCGGATCACGTAGAACGGGAAGGTCGCCTTGACGCCTTCGACGAAGCTGTAGACGAGCGTGCCGTCGGCGTTGACCGCACGCCACATCAGGCCCTGCATGACGCCGGCCGTCCACATCGCGGCGATGTAGAGCACGATGCCGAGCGTCGCGATCCAGAAGTGCAGCTCGATCGCCGGCACGCTGTACATCTTCGTGCGGCCGAACATCCTCGGCACCATGTAGTACAGCGTGCCGATGGAGATCAGGCCGACCCAGCCGAGCGATCCCGAATGGACGTGCGCGATGCCCCAGTCGGTGTAGTGCGACAGCGAGTTGACCGTCTTGATCGACATCATCGGCCCCTCGAAGGTCGACATGCCGTAGAACGACAGCGCGACGACGAGGAACTTCAGGATCGGGTCGTCGCGCAGCTTGTGCCACGCCCCCGAGAGCGTCATCATCCCGTTGATCATTCCGCCCCAGCTCGGCGCCAGCAGCACGAGCGAGAACACCATGCCGATCGACTGCACCCAGTCGGGCAGGGCGGTGTATTCGAGGTGGTGCGGCCCCGCCCACATGTAGGTGAAGATCAGGGCCCAGAAGTGCACGATCGAGAGCCGATACGAGTACACCGGCCGCTCGGCCTGCTTCGGGATGAAGTAGTACATCATCCCCAGGAAACCGGCCGTCAGGAAGAAGCCGACCGCGTTGTGGCCGTACCACCACTGGACCATCGCGTCCTGCACGCCGGCATACATCGAGTAGCTCTTGAACGGCCCGACCGGCATCGACATGCCGTTGACGATGTGAAGCAGCGCGACGGCGATGATGAAGGCGCCGTAGAACCAGTTCGCGACATAGATGTGGCGCACCTTGCGGATGCCGATCGTGCCGAAGAAGACGACCGCGTAGGCGACCCAGACGACGGCGATAGCGATCGTGATCGGCCACTCGAGCTCGGCGTATTCCTTGGCCCGCGTGAGGCCCAGCGGCAAGGTGATCGCGGCCGAGACGATGATCGCCTGCCAGCCCCAGAACACGAACCAGGCGAGCTTGGGCATGAACAGGGCGACCTGCGACGTGCGTTGCACGACGTAGAGGCTGCTGGCCATCAGAGCGCAGCCGCCGAACGCGAAGATCACGGCGTTGGTGTGCAGCGGCCGGAGCCGGCCGTAGCTGAGCCACGGGATGCCCAGGTTGAGATCGGGCCACGTCAGCTCGGCTGCGATGAACACGCCCACCGACATGCCGACGATGCCCCACAGCACGGCCGCGAGGGTGAACATGCGCACGGCGCCGTCGTCGTAGACCGGCGCGGTCGCCGTGGCCGGCCTCGCGATCGCGTCCTGTGTCTGTGCCGCCCGCGTGCCGGCGATGGCCGGAAGTGCAATGTCCATCTGCGCTGCTCCTCGTCTCTCTGCGCAGAAGTGTCGAAGCGGCGGTCAGGCCGGAGCTTGATCCTTGTCAAGCTTTGGCGCGTCGAGCTCGAGAATTCGTTCGCCTTCGCGTTCGAGGTCGTCGAACTGGCTGGACTTCAGCGCCCAGGCGAACAGCGCCATCAGCGCGAACACCAGCAGCACGGAGGCCGGGACCAGCAGGAACAGGATGTCCACGGAGCTAGACGGCGAACGCGGTCGCGGCGGTGGTCGCGGCCGGTACCGGAGCCGGGCCGGTATCCGGCCGGCCGCCACCCACGCGCAACGCGTTGAGGACGACGACCACCGAGCTGCACGCCATGCCGAGCCCGGCGGCCCACGGCGGAAACAGGCCGAGCAACGCGAGCGGCACGCAGGTGACGTTGTAGACGACGGCCCAGGCCAGGTTCTGGCGCACGATGCGCACGGCGCGACGGGCGATCTCCCGCGCCCAGGCGATGTCGGCCAGCGACGCCGACATCAGGACGAAGTCGGCCTTCGACCGGGTCAGCGCCGTGCCGCCGCCGACCGCGAAGGAGACGTCCGCGCGCGCCATGACCGGCGCATCGTTCAGCCCGTCGCCGATCATGCCGACGCGGTGGCCCTGCTCCTGCATGGCGGCGACGGCCCGCAGCTTGTCGGTCGGTGTGGCGTCGCCTTGCACCCGGGCGATGCCGAGTTGCTGTGCGACCGCACGCGCGCGCGATGTCGCGTCGCCCGACAGCAGGGCGATCGTCAGTCCGCCGGCCTGCAGGGCGCCGATCGCGGCCAGCGCGCCCGGCCGCAGCGACTCGTCGAAGGTGAACGTGGCGAGCACGCCGTCGGGGCCGCTGAGACATGTCTGCATGTCGGGTTCGGGATCGGAATCGGAATCGGAATCGGGCGACGAGGCCGATGCGCCGCCCGTCGGCCAGGCCGCGGCGCCGAGCCGGTAGAGACCGCCGTCGACGCTGCGCGCCTCGAAACCCGGCACGACCTTGCCGATGGTGCCGCGAC
>CAZZVH010000231.1:0-6288 GCA_964657365.1 uncultured Burkholderiaceae bacterium | reverse complement strand
GACGATCGCCTGCACGACCTTCTCGTAGCGCTCGCGGATCTGCGCCGGGTCGTTCATCGGCTCGGTCTCGCCCTGGGCGATCAGCGTGGTCGCCAGCAGTGGCTGCTCGAGCAGCTCGAGCAGCGCGTGGGTGACGGCATGGTCGGGCACGCGCAGGCCGATGGTGCGGCGCGACGGGTGCGAGACGCGCCGCGGTACTTCCTTGGTCGCTTCGAGGATGAAGGTGAACGGGCCCGGAGTCGCCGCCTTCAGCAGCCGGTATTGCTTGTTGTCGACGCGCGCGTAGCTGGCGAGCTCGGAGAGGTCCCGGCACAGGAGCGTCAGGTGGTGCTTGTCGTCGACGCCGCGGATCCGGCGCAGCTGCTCGGCGGCCGCCTTGTCGTCGAGATGGCAGACGAGGGCGTAGCTCGAGTCGGTCGGGATCGCGGCGATGCCGCCGCCGTGGATGATCTGCGCCGCCTGTTTCAGCAGGCGCTGCTGCGGGTTCGCGGGGTGGACTTCGAAGTACTGGGACATGCGCCGATTGTCGGCGCGGCTTTCGAAGTCACGCTGCGGTGTGGATTCGCGCGGTGAGCGCGTCCCAGACGGGCACCAGGCCGGCCGGCAGCGGCGGCAGGGTGCCCAGGTCGATGCGGCTTTCCTCGGGGCTGTGGAAATCGCTGCCGCGAGAGGCGAGCAGGTCGAACTCGCGGGCCGTGTCGGCATAGCGGATCGCGTCGGCGCTGCTGTGCGCGCCGGTCACGACCTCGACGCCGCGGCCGCCCAGCGCCTTGAAATCGGTGAACAGCGCGTACTCCTCGGTCGGCGTGAACTTGTAGCGCGCCGGGTGGGCGATGACGGCGATGCCGCCGGCCTCCGTGATCCACGTCACCGCGTCGCGCAGCGTCGCCCAGCGGTGCGGCACGAAGCCCGGCTTGCCTTCGACGAGGAAGCGCCGGAACACCTCCTGCGTGTCGTGGCAGACGCCGCTCTCGACCAGGAAGCGCGCGAAGTGCGTGCGCGAGATCAGCTCCGGGTTGCCGACGAAGCGCAGCGCGCCTTCGTAGGCGCCGGCGATGCCGACGGTGGCCAGCCCGGCGGCCATCTCGCGGGCACGCGCCTCGCGGCCGCCGCGGGTCGCCGACAGGCCGGCGACGAGCTTCGGGTCGGCGGCGTCGAAGCCGAGGCCGACGATGTGGACCGTGACGTCGGCGAAGGTCACCGAGATCTCCGTGCCGGTGAGGTAGGGCAGGCCGATCGACACGGCCGCGTCCATCGCCCGCTGCTGGCCGCCGATCTCGTCGTGGTCGGTCAGCGCCCAGAGCTCGACGCCGTTGGCCTTCGCCCGCGCAGCCACCGCCTCGGGCGCGAGCGTGCCGTCGGAGACGGAGGAGTGGCAGTGCAGGTCGGCGTTCATGGGCGTCGCCACATCATAGTGGCGACGCCGGCGCGGCTGCGCGGCGGCGCCCCCTAGCCGCCCGTGACCGCGATCGTGTTGTCGTCGGGCCGGCGGTCGATCAGCTTGTTGAGCGGGTCGATGCCGGCCTTGACCGGCTTCCTGTCGACGACCATGGTGAAGGTCGATTCCTCGCTCGTCAGGCGCTGGCGCTCGATGGCGATGGCGTTGCCGTCCTTGTCGACGACGCCGATGTCGATCAGGTCGTTCAGGGGCGCGTCGCTCTCCTTGCCGAGCGCATCGGCGATGCGCTTCTTGGCGACGACCTTGATCGTCACTTCCCACTTGCCGTCGGGCAGCGCCTTCATGCTCGCGGCGGCGGCGCGGTTGTCGTAGACGACGATCTTCTCGAACATGTCGTCGATCATGGACTGCAGCTCCGGCGGCGTGACCTCGCGGATGCGGGCGATCAGCTCGGTCGTGTTCGGATACGGCGGGCCCTTGAACGCATGGGCGTCGCGAAAGCCGCGGATCGCCTGGTTGAGCTTGTCCTCGCCGATGTAGTCCTGCAAGGCGTAGAAGACCAGGCTGCCCTTGGCGTAGTGGATGTAGGGCTGGTTCTCGACGCGCGACAGCGGCAGCTCCTTCTTCTGCTCGAGCGCGCGGCCGATCAGGTAGCGGTCGAGCTCGTAGCGCAGGAACTTGCGCATCTTCTCCGGGCCGATCTTGCGTTTCATCACCATCAGGGCCGAGTACTGCGCCATCGACTCGATCAGCATGGTGCCGCCCTGCACGTTGGCGGCGACCACCTGGTGCCCCCACCATTGATGCGCCGCCTCGTGCGCGGTCACGTAGTAGGGATAGTCGATGTCCTTCGGATCGTTCGGCCGCACCCGGGCGATGAATCCGATCCCTTCCGAATACGGGATGGTGTTCGGAAACGACTGCGCGAACGTCTCGTAGCGGGGGAACTCGATGATGCGGAACTGCCGGTACTGGTAGGGCCCGAAGTTGGCGCTGCAGTAGGCCAGCGCATCCTTGGCCGATGCGTCCATCGTGTCGAGGTTGAACTCGTGGCCGGGCTGGTAGTAGATGTCGAGGGCGACGTCGCCGTTCGGCCCGTGCCACACGTCCTTCCTGTCGGCGTAGCGCGCCGACTGGAAGGCGAAGAAATCGAGGATGGGCGCGTCCATCTTGTAGTGGAAGTAGCGCCTGCCGTTCTCGGTCCACTCGCGTTGCAGGTAGCCGGGGGAGACGGCGATCTGGTCGAGCTCGGTCGAGACGGTCGCCTCGTAGTCGATGAAGTCGGCGTCGGGGGCGATGCCGTTGGTCTGCAGGCCGACCGGGTCGTCCCGGTCGAGCATGCGCTCCTTCGGCGCCAGGCCGAACTTCTTGCGGTCCTGGTCGCGCTCGAGTTCGCCGCGCTCCTGGTAGCCGACCGAGGGCAGGACGGCCCGGCCGTTGAGGAAGGTCCCGTTGTAGACCACGGCGGTGTTCGAGCCCTCGTTCGTGAAGCCATGCGTCGGCAGTTCGAGGTCGAAGGTCAGGGTCGTGGTCGCGCCCGGGGCGAGCGGCGTGTCGAGCGCGAAGCGACGCACGCCGACAGTCTCGTCGTCGGTGACGAGCCTGGCCGGCACGCCGAGCTCGAGACGGTGGACGACGATGTCCTGGCCCGCCGCGAACGCCAGTTCGAGCGTCGTGACCGGCTTGCCGCTCCTGTTCTCCAGCCCGTAGTGGCCACGCATGCGGACACGCTGCTCGAGCGGAAAGAGATCGACGTCGAGCACCACCGCGGTGATCTTCGGCTGCGGCTCGGCCGCAGTCGCCTTGTACTTCTTCTCGTAGTCGACCTGGCGCTGCTGCCGGCTGGTCGCGGTCTCGTAGTGGTTGAGGATGTTCGTGTTCCAGAAGATGAACGCGCCGATCGCGACGAAGGCGATGGCCGAGACGGCGGCCAGGCCGCCCGAGCCGGCGTCGATCCGCGCGCGCGCCTGGATCCAGCGCTCGCGCCACGAGCTCGGCGTGCCGCGGGTCCAGAACAGGTAGGCGACGACCAGCAGGAACACCGACGCGGCGCCCCAGTACGCCTGGAACGCACGCAGGCGCGGCAGGAAGTGACCGTAGCCGTTGATGTCGGAGTACGTCGCGCCGGGCACGCTGCCGAACTTGTAGAGGTTGTGCTCGAGGCCGAGGCCGCTCGCGAACAGCAGCGACGCGTAGTAGACGACCATCAGGAAGTGGCCGAGGTACTTGTTGTCGACGACCGAGTGCACCGTGATCGCCAGGGCGCAGATCAGCCAGTAGCCGATCAGGTCGATGGTCAGGAAATCGTAGAGATAGAGGCCGACCTGGAAGTGCGGGTAGCCCTTCGCGGCCTGGATCGCCATGCCGCACAGCATCAGGCAGAGCTCCAGCACCAGCGGCACGAGCATCAGCGCCACCAGCTTCGAGACCAGCGGCAGCCAGGTCGGCGTCGGCAAGGCGTCGCTGATCTGGTCGAGCCGGTTGTCACGCTCCCGCCAGACGAGCTCGCCGGCATAGAACGCGATGATGATGAGCATGAACGCCGCGAAGCTGCCCGAGACCAGGCCGAGCAGCTGGAAGGTGACCGGCCAGGTGGCGGTGCCGTAGATGTCGCCGGCGGTCGTGCTCGCGAACACCAGGAAGAGCAATCCGGCCAGCACCAGCACGCCGAAGTAGATGTTCTTGGTCGTCTCGCGAAACTCGAGCCAGGCACGGTGCGGCACCAGGCGCCAGCCGCTCGTCGGCTGGATGATCGCGGCGCTGGGCGTCGGGGCACCGAGCGTGCGCACCTCCACCGACGCGGGACCGGGCTGCGACACCGTGGCCGGATCGACGATCGCCTTGCCACGCCGCTTCGCCGGCGCACTGGCGTTTTCGGCGAACGAGAAGCGCCAGTAGCAGAGCGCCGAGATCAGCACCGCGACGCCGAGCCAGAGCAGCCGGTTCCAGAGCAGGATGCCCGCGAGCGGCACCAGCCGGAGGTTGCGTTCGGAAATGGTCCAGTATTCGGTGAGCCGGCTCACCGCGCGCACGCCCAGCGGATCGATCAGCGCCGCGATATCTCGGTAGTCGGCGTCCTGGGTGAGCTGCTGCGCGATCAGCCACCCGAGGATGACGAGGACGCTGCCGATGTAGACCGGCAGCATCTTGCGCGTGGCCGCGGCGAGCGCGAAGAAGATGGCGCCGATGAGGATGGCGTTCGGCAGCAGGATGGTCGCGAACGGCGAGAGATAGGTCGACCAGTGCGAGGGGCCGAGACGGTCCGGATCCATGCCGGGCAGCTTCGTCGCCAGGTACGCGCCGAGGACGAGACTCGAGAAGACGACGAGCACGGTGCACAGCGCACCGAAGAACCGGCCACCGAGATAGGACGCCTTGTGGATCGGCGCCGTGAAGAAGAAGCTCTGCGTCCGGTACTCGACATCCTGCTGGACGGCCCGGCCCATGATCGCCGCCATCACCGTGACGCCGAAGAGGCCCAGGACGGCGATGGTCTGGGCCAGGGCATACGGCGAATTCACCATCACCTTGCCGCTGCCGAACACGATGTTGGCGTCCTTGAAGAGACCGCCGACCGCGGCGATCCACAGCATCGAGAGCGCGAAGAAGACGGCGAAGTAGACCCAGGTCGAGAGCAGCTTCAGCCGCGACCGGAACTCGAACGACGCGATGCTGAAGAAGCTCATCGGTGCCCGCCGATGGCGACGAAGTACGCATCCTCGAGCGTCGGCTCGACCAGGCTGAAGCCCGGGCCGGGCTGGGTCTCGGCGATGACGTGGACGGTCGTCTTGCCGGTGTAGAGCCGCGTCGAGATCACCTTGTGCTGCTCGCGCAGGGCCGCCACTTCGGTGCGCGTCACCGAGGCCTGCCAGATGCGGCCGGCGAGCTTGTCGGTGAGCTGGCGCGGCGTGCCGGTCGCCAGCACCTTGCCCTTGTTCATGATCGCCAGCTGCGGGCAGAGATCGCTGACGTCGGAGACGATGTGGGTCGAGAGCAGGACGATCACCTCCTCGCCGATCTCGACCAGCAGATTGTGGAAGCGGGTGCGCTCTTCCGGGTCGAGCCCCGCGGTCGGCTCGTCGACGATGACGAGCTTCGGGTTGCCGAGCAGCGCCTGGGCGATGCCGAAACGCTGCCGCATGCCGCCCGAGAAGCCGCCGAGCGCCTTCTTGCGCACGTCGTACAGGTTGGTCTGCTTCAGCAGCGTCTCGACCGCCGTCTTGCGCTCGGCACGGTCGCTCAAGCCCTTGAGGCGGGCCAGGTGGTCGAGCATGTCTTCGGCGCTGACTTTCGGGTAGACCCCGAAATCCTGCGGCAGGTAGCCGAGCACGCGGCGCACGCCGGCCTTGTCGCGCAGCACGTTGATGTGCGTCGACTCGCCGGCGTCGACCAGCTGCGCCGACCCGTGGTCGGGATCCTGGAGCGTGGCCAGGGTGCGCATGAGGGTCGACTTGCCGGCGCCGTTCGGCCCCAGCAGGCCGAACATGCCGGTCGGGATCGACAGGCTGACGTCGTCGAGCGCGTGGACGCCGTTGGCGTAGGTCTTCGAGAGACCGGTGATGTGCAGTTCCATGGGCGTCAGTGTGGCGTTCGGAGGAGCGAAAACGAAGCGTCTTGCGACGAGCCGACAAATGCTGGGGTCAGGCCGGCGGCGAGGCCACCTGGCCGTGCGCCAGGGCGGCGACGACGACCATCTGCAGCCGCTCGTCGCCGTTGTAGCTGTCGAGGTTCAGGCGGTAGGCGAGCCGGACGCGCGCCTCGACCGGCTCGACCCGGCCGAACCAGATCGCATCGCGGACGACGCCGTTCATGCGCACCGCCAGCTTCATGTGCCGCTCGCCGACCAGCCGCTGCGTGACGATCTCGACCGTGTCGCAGAAGACCGGCGC
>CAZZVH010000230.1:0-6309 GCA_964657365.1 uncultured Burkholderiaceae bacterium | reverse complement strand
CGAGCAGCCCGCACCGGCGCCGACGTTGCCTTCGGCCGGCGCGCCGCGCGCGGCCGCGTCGCAGGCCGCATAGCCCGCGGAAGCGTCGGGGCGGATCGACGCATCGCCGACGCCGAGATCGAACAGGATCGCCGCCGGCACGATCGGCACCGTGATCTGCGTGCCATCCGGCCGGCGCGCGCCGACAGCGACGCCGATGCCGCGCTCGTCGAGCCAGCGCATCACACCGCCGGCCGCGTCGAGCCCGAAGGCGCTGCCGCCCGACAGCAGGACCGCATGCACCTTCTCGACAGAATTGACCGGCGAGAGCAGCTCCGTCTCGCGCGTGCCCGGCGCGGCGCCCCGCACGTCGACACCGCACACCGCACCGCCGTCGGCGAGCACGACCGTGCAGCCGGTCGGCCGCCTCGCATCGGTGAAGTGCCCGACCGACAGGCCCGCGACGGCCGTCAGCACTGGATCAGGCGAAGACGCCTGCCGAGTCCTGCATCCGGGCCGAGACTTCGCCGAGATGGAACATCGTGTCGCCGTAGGTCATCTCGATCACGGTGAGCCGCTTGAAATAGTGGCTGGCCGCGTACTCGTCGGTCACGCCGATGCCGCCGTGCAGCTGGATGCACTGCTGGCCGACGAAGCGCATCGACTGGCCGAGCTGCACCTTCGCCTGCGACAGCGCACGGCGCCGCGCCGGCGCCGGGTCGCCGAGCTTGAGAGTGGCGAAGAAGCTCATCGAGCGCGCCAGCTCGAGCTGCATCTTGACGTCGGCCATGCGGTGGCGCAGCGCCTGGAAGGTCGCGATCGTGACGCCGAACTGCTTGCGCGTGTTCATGTACTCGACCGTGAGCGCGACCAGCTTGTCCATCGCGCCGACCGCTTCGGCGCAGAGCGCGGCGATGCCGATGTCGATCGCCCGCTCGAGCGCCGGCATGGCGTCGCCCGCGGGCAGCACCTCGATGGCCTCGGCGCCGGTCAGCGTGAGGTCGGCGGCGGAGGCGCCGTCCTGCGTCGCATAGGGCTCGATCCCGACACCCGCGCCACCCTTCGAGACGAGGAACAGCGCCACCCCGTCGCCATCGTTCATCTCGCCCGAGACGCGCGCCGAGACGATGAACGCGCCCGCCACGCCGCCGGCCGGAACCACCGTCTTGACGCCGCTCAATTGCCAGTTGCCGCCGCGCCGCGTCGCCTTCGTCTCGACATGGTCGAGCCGGTAGCGGGAGTGCCGCTCTTCGTGCGCGAGCGACACGAGCTCCGCCCCGTCGGCGATGCCCTGCAGCCAGAGCGGCGCCGACGGCGCGTGGCCGACCTCGAGCAGGCGCGTCGCCACCAGCGCGACGGCCGCGTAGGGTTCGAGCACGAGGCCCCGGCCCAGCTCTTCCATCACCACCATCGCATCGACCGCGCCGAGACCGAGGCCGCCCTGCGCCTCGGGCACCTGCAAGCCGAGCAGGCCGAGCTCGGCGAGCCCCTTCCAGGCGTCCGCCGAATGGCCGCCGGCCTTGACGATCGCCCGGCGCTTCTCGAAGTCGTAGCTCTTGTCGACCCAGCGGCGCACCGAATCGCGCAGCATCTCCTGGTCGTCGCTGAAATCGAAGTCCATGGTCAGCTCCCGAGCACCGTCTGGGCGACGATGTTGCGCTGCACTTCGTTCGATCCACCGTAGATCGTCGTCTTGCGCATGTTGAAGTAGGTGGCGGCGAGCGGCGCGACGAAAGCGGCGCCGGCGGCATGGTCGGCCTGCCAGCCGGCCTCCATCGCCTCGTGCCGCAGCGGCACCGATGCCGGCCCGGCGGCCAGCATCATCAGCTCGGTGTAGCGCTGCTGGATCTCGCTGCCTCGGATCTTCAGCAGGCCGGCGACGTCGAGGCTCTGCTTGCCGCTCTTCTCGGCGGAGAGCACGCGCAGCACCATCATCTCGAGCGCGATCACGTCGACCTCGAGGCTGGCGATCTGGTCGCGGAAACGCGGCTCGCCGTAGATGCCTTCCGATTGCGCCAGGCGCTTCAGCCGCTCGAGCTCGCGCTTGGCCCGGTTCACGTCGGCGATGTTGGTGCGCTCGTGGGCGAGCAGGTGCTTGGCATACGTCCAGCCCTTGTTCTCCTCGCCGATGAGCTGGTCGGCCGGCACCTCGACGTTGTCGAACCAGACCTCGTTGACCTCGTGCTCGCCGTCCATCGTGATGATGGGCCGCACCGTCACGCCGGGGCTCTTCATGTCGATCAGCAGGAAGCTGATGCCGGTCTGCGGCTTGCCTTCGCTCGACGTGCGCACCAGGCAGAAGATCCAGTCGCCGTACTGGCCGAGGGTGGTCCACGTCTTCTGTCCGTTGACGACGTAGACGTTGCCGCGCCGCTCCGCCTTGGTCTTCACCGACGCGAGATCGGAGCCCGAGCCTGGCTCGCTGTAGCCCTGGCTCCACCAGACCTCTCCGCTGGCGATGCCGGGCAGGAAGCGCTGCTGCTGCGCCGGCGAACCGAACGCCATGATCACGGGCGCGACCATCACCGGCCCGAACGGCACCACGCGCGGCGCGCCGGCCAGGGCGGTCTCTTCCTCGAACAGGTGCTTCTGGATCGCGTTCCAGCCCGGGCCCCCGAACTGCGTCGGCCAGCCCCAGCCGAGCCAGCCGTTCTTGCCGAGGATCTTCGCCCAGCGCTGCATCTCGTCGCGGCTGAGGCGGATCGAGTGCCGGACCTTCTCGCTGATCTCCTTCGGCAGGTTCTCCGCGACCCAGCCGCGGATCTTCTCGCGGAAGGCCTGCTCTTCGGGCGTGAAATTCAGATCCATGTCGTCTCCGGTCCGGCGGAGCGTCGCCGCCGAGACGACGTTTTTAGCACGACCGTGCGAAAAGCCGACGCATGGCGTGCGCGGCCGGGTCAATTGCGCTTGTCGAGCGTCATCCGGTCGTTGTCGCGCCGCATCTGGAAGCGGCTCAGGAAGCTGTTGCCGAGCAGCACGAAGGGAATCGCGGCCGGGACGACGGTGGCGTCGACGTTGAAGACCTCGACGTCGCCGATCCGCACCGAGCTGAGCTGGACGCCGTAGGCCGGGGTCGGCCCGTTGGCGGTGCTGCTGTAGCCGAGCCGCCCCTTCTTGTAGTCGATGCCGACATGCTCGGCTTCCGCCGCGCTGAGGGTGACGTTGGTGGCGCCGGTGTCGACGAAGAAACGCACCGCGTGGCCGTTGATGGTGCCGTCGGCCAGGAAGTGGCCGCCGCTCTGCGCGCTCATCACGATCTGGCTGCCGGTGCCGGCGCTGACAGTGCCGCCGAGGTTGGCCGGCGCGCCGCCGAGCTGGACGACGACGCGCTTGCCCTGGACCTCGACCACCGCCTCGTTGCTCGTCACGCTCAGGAGACGCACGCCGTCGACCGTGCTGCCGACGGCGACGTTCTTCGCCTTGCCGTCGATCACCAGCAGGGCGCGGCTGCCGAGCATGCCGCCCATCGAGACGGTCTGCGCCGGGGCTCCGGCCGCGGCGGCCAAGGCAGCGGCCAGCACGATCGCGGCCACTGCTCGGCGTGTCATCGGCGGCTAGTCGCGGAAGTTGTCGAAGGAGAGCGGCTGGTCGGCGATCTCCTTGCGCACCAGCGCCATCGCGGCCTGGAGGTCGTCGCGCTTGGCTCCGGTCACGCGCACGGAATCGCCCTGGATGGAAGCCTGCACCTTGAGCTTGCTCTGCTTGATGGTCGTCTGGAGCTTCTTGGCGGTGTCGCTGTCGATGCCGCTCTTGACGGTCATCGGCTGCTTGACCTTGTCGCCGCCGATCTTCTCGATCTTGGCGGTCCGGTCGAGGAAGCGGACGTCGACGTTGCGCTTCGTCAGCTTGCCGAGGAGGATATCGACGACCTGGGCGATCTGGAAATCGCTGTCGGCGTACAGCGTGATTTCCTTCTCCTTCAGCTCGATCCTTGCGGAGGAGCCCTTGAAATCGAAGCGGGTGCCGATTTCCTTGGCGGTCTGGTCGACCGCGTTCTTCACCTCGACGAGGTTCGGATCGAGCACGGTATCGAAGCTGGGCATGGTCGTTGTCCTCTGGCGCGGGGCCGGCCGTCTCGGGACCAGAGATTGCCACCGTCGCGGATCAGCGAAAATTGTCCCATGCAAATCGACTCGGGCGTGAGCCTGAAGCCCTACAACACCTTCCGGCTGCCGGCAGTCGCGCACACCCTCGTGCGCATCACCGGCGATGCCGACGTGCGCCGGGTCGTCGACGATCCGGCCCTCGGCACGGCGCCGAAGTTCATCCTCGGCGGCGGCAGCAACATCATCCTGACCCGCGACATGCCGCAGATCGTGCTCAAGGTCGAGGTCAAGGGGATGCGTGTGCTCGAGGAGCGCGCCGACGCGTGGATCGTGGAGGCCGGCGCCGGCGAGAGCTGGAACGACCTGGTCGAATTCAGCCTCGATGCAGGCTGCCCGGGTCTCGAGAATCTCGCGTTGATCCCCGGCACCGTCGGCGCCGGGCCGGTGCAGAACATCGGTGCCTACGGCGTCGAGCTGCAGGACCGTTTCGAATCGCTCGACGCGGTCGATCTCGTCACCGGGCGCAGCGTCGTGATCGACGCCGCGATGTGCGCCTTCGGCTATCGCGACAGCGTCTTCAAGCACGCCCTGGCCGGTCGCAGCCTGATCACGCGGGTGCGCTTCCGCCTGCCGAAACCTTGGCAGCCGGTGCTCGGCTACCTGGAGCTGCAGAAGAAGGTCGCCGAGACCGGCATCGAGACGCCGACCGCGCGGCAGGTGGCGGACTGGGTCATCGCGATCCGGCGCGCCAAGCTGCCCGATCCGGCCTTCATCGGCAACGCCGGCAGCTTCTTCAAGAATCCGGTCGTCACGCCGGAGCAGTGCCGCGACATCATCGGCCGCGACCCGGAAGTCGTTCACTATCCGATGCCCGACGGCAGCGTCAAGCTCGCCGCCGCCTGGATGATCGACGCCTGCGGCTGGAAGGGGAAGTTCGTCGGCGACGCCGGCGTCTACGAGAAGCAGGCGCTGGTGCTCGTCAACCGGGGCGCCGCGATCGGCTCGGAGGTGATGACGCTGGCCCTGGCGATCCAGGAGAGCGTCTACGGGCGCTTCGGGATTCGATTGGAGCCGGAGCCGGTGGTGGTCTGAAAGCTACCAGCGCAGGCGCTCGTCGGCGCGCTCAGTGCTTGGCCAGCTCCTTGGCGCGCTTGATCGCCAGGTCCTTGAGCTTGGCGTCGTGTTGCCTGGTCGACGCGTTGGTTTGGTCGGTTGCGGCCTTTCGATACGCCGGCATGACCTTGCTGTTGATGACGCCGACGACGATCCGGCGCGCATCCTTGAAATCCGGCTTGCCCTTGCCGTCGGCGTAGTCCTTGCGCAGTTGTTCGGCCATCGCCGGCGGAAAGTTCAGCAGCGGACGTTTGCTGTTCTTGGCAAAGAAAGACATCAGGCCGTAGACCTGGAAGTCGCCGTCCAGCGAGTACAGGAATTCGACATAGGTATCGAGCTTCAGCGTCTTGGCGACCGGCACGAGCAGCGATTGGCGCTGCCCCCGGTCCATGTCGTCGACTGTCTTGGCCAGGGTGGCGAGGAACTTCGTGTTGATGTCCTTGCCGATCGTCTCCTGCTCGATCTCGTCGTCGATCTTCTTGATCTCGGAGCTTTTCTCGGCGCGCTTCCTGGCTTCGGCAAGGTACTTCGCAACCTGGTCCTTGGTGATGAACTTCGCCGCGACCATGCCGTTGAGGATGTCCTCGCGGCGGCTCATCACCACGGTGTTCATCTTGGCCTGGCCGAGCGGGAATTCCTTGGATCCGACGGTGACGCGGAAGTCGAACTCGAAGCTGTCCCAATCGAGCTCCCACTCCCAGTCCGCGGGCGTCGGCGGCTTCTTCTTGCTCATCTCGTCGGCGATCGGCTTGAAATCCTTGTCGCTGCGGCTCTTCATCTGGATGTTCGGCAGGCCGAGCGACTTGACCGCGTTCCAGGCGTTTCCCCAGTACATGTAGAGCCGATCGGGCTCCTTGGTCGTGGCGACGGTCTTCTTGCTGCTGCTGGCCATGACTTCGCTCCTCGGTGACGCTGGGTTCGGTTGCGTGGGTGGACCCTATGCGTGATCGCGTCGGCGCGCCACCCTCGAAAGCACGTGGCCGAATTGCGTCTCCGAATACGCTTGCGTCGGCGCTGCCGCGGCCGGGCGAGGGTGCCCCCCGCTACGTCTCGTCGTGCGGAATCTGCGGCAGCGCCGCGCCGCCTTTCAGCGTCAGCAGCCCGACCTTCGCGTACGTCGCCAGCTTCTCGCGCGTGTCGGCGATGTCGAGGTTGCGCATCGTCAGCTGGC
>CAZZVH010000229.1:0-6349 GCA_964657365.1 uncultured Burkholderiaceae bacterium | reverse complement strand
ACCTCCGGCCTCTACGTCCCGAACGTAGCGCTCTACCAGGCTAAGCTACACCCCGATGCTGCGGTCTTGCTGCAGTTTTTGCTGCAACTCTCATTGCTGCGATGTCTTGCTGCAATCCCTCGTGCGAACTCAAAAAGATCGCTCGATCGACCGAACCGACAAGTCTAGCAGAGCATCCCGGTGCAGGGAGCCCGGCAGGCACTTGAGCATCGTGCAGGCCTTGTCTGCCTCGGCGCGAGCCGCTTCGCGCGTGGCCACCAGGGCCCCGGTGTCGCGCACGATCTGGACGATGTCGGCCAGGCGGGCGACCTCACCCTGCTCGATCGCCGAGCGCAGCAGGAGGCGCTGTTCCGCCGTGCCCCGTTCCATCGCGATCAGCAGCGGCAGCGTCGGCTTGCCTTCCCGAAGATCGTCGCCGACGTTCTTGCCGAGCTGCTCGGTCGCGCCTTCGTAGTCGAGCAGGTCGTCGACGAGCTGGAACGCCGTGCCGAGGGATCGCCCGTATGCAGCGCAGGCCTCTTCGGTCTCGGAGTCGACCTCGGCGAGAACGGCACCCAGCCGCGCGCTCGCCTCGAACAGCTTCGCAGTCTTGAAGCGGATCACCCGGAGATAGTCCTGCACCGTCACGTCGGGGTCGTGCATGTTCATCAGCTGGAGCACTTCGCCCTCGGCGATGACATTGGTGGCATCGGCGAGAACTTCCAGGACGCGGATCCGGTCCACGGCGACCATCATCTGGAACGCCCGGGAATACACGAAGTCGCCGACCAGCACGCTGGCGGCATTGCCGAACAGCGCGTTCGCGGTCCGGCGGCCGCGACGGAGCGACGACTCGTCGACGACGTCGTCGTGCAGCAGGGTGGCGGTGTGGATGAATTCGACGGTCGCGGCGAGCTCGAATCGTTCGCGGCCCCCGAAACCGAGTGCGCTCGAGAACAGCAGCACGAGCATCGGCCGGATGCGCTTGCCGCCGGCGCTGATGATGTACGTGGCGATCTGGTCGATCAGCGGGACGTCCGACGACAGGCGACGCCGGATGACGGCGTCCACTTCGCGCATGTCGTCGGCCATGAGCGCCGCCGCGCCGACGAAGGGCAGGGCGGTAGGCGAGGTCGGGGCGGACACGGCGTGCTCGGACAAGCCGCAGATTATAGAAACGGCGCGGCATGCGGTGCCGGAGTCGCGGGATCCTGCTCTGGGGCACCGGCCATTGGCGCACCTTGCGACTGGCGCGCGCGTCACCCGCGGCCACCGTTCCTGCAGCATGCTATAGTCGCAGGCTTTTCCCGGTGGTGAGCCCAGCTCCCGCCCCAGCCCGAGGATATCCATGTACGCGGTCATCAAAACCGGCGGCAAGCAGTACAAGGTTGCTGCAGGCGAGACGCTGAAGGTCGAACGGCTCGTCGCCGATGTCGGCGCCGACATCACGCTCGACCAGGTGCTCGCGATCGGGACCGGCGCAGACCTCGTCACCGGCGTTCCGCTGGTCGCAGGCGCCACGGTCCTCGCTAGCGTCGTCTCGCACGGGCGCCACGAGAAGGTGCGGATCTTCAAGATGCGCAAGCGCAAGCACTACCAGAAGCGCCAGGGTCATCGCCAGGCGTTCACCGAAATCCGGATCAGCGCGGTCAACGCCGCTTGATCACGTAGCCTCCCGAGGAGTTTTTTCATGGCACAGAAAAAGGGCGGTGGCTCGACCCGCAACGGCCGCGATTCGCAGCCGAAGATGCTCGGCGTCAAGGTGTTCGGCGGCCAGGTCATCCAGGCCGGCTCGATCATCGTGCGCCAGCGCGGCACGCGGGTTCATGCAGGCCCCAATGTCGGCATGGGCCGCGACCACACGCTGTTCGCGCTCGTCGACGGCCAGGTCAGCTATGCGATCAAGGGCCCGCGCAGCCGCCAGACGGTGCAGGTCACCCCGGCCTGACCCACCGGTCGCCGCGCCGATGAAGCCCCGCGTGCCGGGGCTTTTTCTTTTCGGCGCCGGTGACTACCATTCCAGCTCGCAGTCTCCTCGCCATCCTTTTTCGCACTGAGTCCAAGTGAGGTTCGCGTGAGTTGGAGCGGCATCATCCTCGTCGTCGTCGGCCTTCTGTTGCTGGCGGCCAATTTCGGCTATGTGCAGTGGGCCTGGCTGCTGCAGTGGTGGCCCGTCGTCCTGATCGCGATCGGCGTGTGGTCGATCGTTCGCCCGCAACGAGGCGATCGCCGGCCCTCGCAGGGCAGCGACCCGGGTCCATGAAGTTCTTCGACGAAGCCACCATCGACGCCGTCGCCGGTGACGGCGGAAATGGCTGCATGAGCTTTCGGCGCGAGAAGTTCATTCCGTTCGGGGGCCCGAACGGAGGCGACGGCGGCCGCGGCGGGAGCGTCTACGCCGAAGCCGACATCAACCTGAACACCCTGATCGACTTCCGCTACGCACGCCGCCACGAGGCGCGGCGCGGCGAGAACGGCCGCGGCTCCGACCAGTACGGCGCAGCCGCCGAAGACATCGTCCTGCGCATGCCGGTGGGCACCATCATCTCCGACGCGGAGACTGGCGAGCGGCTGGCCGAACTGCTCGAGCCGGGCGTGCGCGTCATCATCCTCAAGGGCGGTGACGGCGGCTTCGGCAACCTGCATTTCAAGAGCAGCACCAACCGCGCGCCGCGCCAGAAGACGCCTGGCTGGCCGGGCGAGCACCGCAAGCTGAAGCTCGAATTGCGGGTGCTGGCCGACGTCGGGCTGCTGGGCATGCCCAACGCCGGGAAGTCGTCGCTGATCACGGCGATCTCCAACGCTCGGCCGAAGATCGCCGACTATCCCTTCACGACGCTGCATCCGAATCTGGGCGTCGTGCGCGTGGCGCCCGAGAAAAGCTTCGTCGTCGCCGACATCCCCGGGTTGATCGAAGGGGCGTCCGACGGCGCCGGGCTCGGCCATCTGTTCCTGCGCCATCTGCAGCGCACGCGGCTGCTTCTGCATCTGGTCGACTTCGCGCCGTTCGACAACGAGTTCGATCCCGTGAAGCAGGTGCGGGACATCGTCCGCGAGCTCGAGAAATACGACCCGGAGCTGGCAGCCAAGCCGCGCTGGATCGTCCTCAACAAGATCGACATGATTCCGGTCGAGGAGCGGGACGCCCGCATCAAGGCCTTCGTCAGGAAGCTGAGGTGGAAAGGGCCCGTCTTCGCGGTGTCGGCGCTCACGCGCGAAGGCTGCGAGCCACTGATCCGCCACATCTACGACCACATCGCCGCGCTGGCCGTGCCGACGCCGATCGAGCCCGATCCGCGTTTCGACGCGGCGCCGGGCGACAACGACGGCGGGCACGCGGAGGTTCGCGCCGGCCTCACGTGATGAGCGAGAAGCTGCGCGGCGCCCGGCGCATCGTCGTCAAGGTCGGCTCCAGCCTCGTCACCGACGAAGGGCGCGGCATCGACTCGAACGCGATCGGCGGCTGGTGCCGGCAGATGGCAACGCTGGTCGGCCAGAAGCGGGAGCTGGTGATGGTCTCGAGCGGTGCCATCGCGGAAGGCATGAAGCGCCTCGGCTGGGCCACCCGACCGCACGCGCTGCACCAGTTGCAGGCCGCCGCAGCGGTGGGCCAGATGGGCCTGGCGCAGGCCTATGAATCGGCGCTCCGCGCGCATGGCATCGGCAGCGCGCAGGTCTTGCTCACCCACGCCGACCTTTCCGATCGCGAGCGCTACCTGAATGCGCGGTCGACGCTGACGACGCTGCTCGACCTCGGCGTCGTGCCGGTCGTGAACGAAAACGACACCGTCGTGAACGACGAGATCCGCTTCGGCGACAACGACACCCTCGGTGCCCTGGTGGCCAACCTGCTCGACGCCGACCTGCTCGTCATCCTCACCGACCAGGCCGGCCTGTTCTCGGCCGACCCGCGCAAGAACCCGACGGCGCAGCTGGTGCGACAGGGCGTGGCCGGCGATCCCGAGCTCGAGCGCATGGCGGGCGGCGCCGGCAGCGCCATCGGCCGGGGCGGGATGCTGACCAAGATCCTCGCCGCCAAGCGCGCGGCGCGCAGCGGCGCCAGCACCGTGATCGCTTCAGGCCGGGAGCCGGACGTTCTCCTGCGCCTGGCCGCCGGGGAGAGCATCGGCACCGCGCTGGTCGCCGCGACGCCGAAGGTCGTCGCGCGCAAGCTCTGGCTCGGCGACCATCTGCAGTTGCGAGGCACGGTCGCCGTGGACGACGGAGCGGCGGCCAAGTTGCGCGACGCGGGCAAGAGCCTGCTGCCGATCGGCGTGCTCACGGTCGAGGGCGAGTTCCACCGGGGCGACGTGATCGCGGTGCACGATGCGATGGGCCGCGAAATCGGACGGGGCCTCAGCAACTACGGCAGTGCCGATGCCCGCCTGATCGCGCGCAGGCCGTCCAGCGAATTCGAACAGCAACTCGGCTTCGTGGGCGAGCCGGAGCTGATCCACCGCGACAACTTCGTGCTGACCTGAGCCGGCTCAGGCGGTGGAATCCTTGCGGTGGCCAGCGGATGGCGCGCCTGTCATCGGCGCGCTCGGCGACGCATCGATCGGCGCGGGCAAGGTGTCGAGCTGGGTGTCCATGTCGCCGGTGTCCAGGCCGGTGTCGATGGGCGTGTCGGAGGCCGGCGCTTCATCGTCGCGACGACGGTAGCGTTCGCCGGTGTCGTCGCGTTGCTGTGGCCGCATGCCGGAACGCAGGTACCGGTTGTGCTGCGCGCCCCGCGGCAGGAACCGGGCGAGCTCCGTCAAGGCCATCTGGTACACGTCGCGCTTGAACTCGATGACGACGTCGAGCGGGATCCAGTATTCGTTCCAGCGCCAGGCGTCGAACTCGGGGTGATCGGTTGCGCGCAGGTTCATGTCGCTGTCGCGGCCGACGAGTTGCAGCAGGAACCAGATCTGCTTCTGGCCTCGATAGTGTCCGCGGGCATCGCGGCGGATGAAGTGCGTCGGCACCTCGTAGCGAAGCCAGTCGCGCGTGCGCGCGACGATGCGCACGTGGTCGTGCGTCAAGCCCACTTCTTCGTGGAGCTCGCGAAACATCGCCTGCTCGGGCGTCTCGCCGTAGTTGATGCCCCCTTGGGGGAACTGCCAGGAGTGGGTGCGTATCCGTTTGCCCCAGAACACCTGATTCTTCGTGTTGAGCAGGACGATGCCGACGTTGGGTCTGAACCCATCACGGTCGAGCATAATCAACCTCGATTCTTGCGTTGACCGATTATTGCACCGGCATGGCGCGAGTCAAACACCGCGTCCCGAAGGTCGCGCCGCCGTCGCCGAGGCGCCAGGCGCGCATGCCGCCAGCCCGGCGCGCAACCCGACCATCCGACGACGATCCAAGACGATGAAAGCCAGTCAGTTCTTCATTTCGACATGGAAGGAAGCCCCGGCGGACGCCGAGGTCGCGAGCCACCGGCTCATGCTTCGCGCCGGCTTCATCAAGCGCCTCTCCGCAGGCATCTACACGTACATGCCGATGGGGCTGCGGGTGATCCGCAAGGTCGAGGCGATCATCCGCCAGGAGATGGACGCCGCCGGCGCGATCGAGTTGCTGATGCCGGTGGTCCAGCCCGCCGAGCTCTGGCAGGAGAGCGGACGCTTCGCCAAGTACGGGCCGGAACTGATGCGCGTGAAGGACCGCCACGACCGGGACTTCGTCATCCAGCCGACGAGCGAGGAGGTGGTGACCGACATCGCCCGGCAGGAGCTGCGCAGCTATCGCCAGCTGCCGAAGAATTTCTATCACATCCAGACCAAGTTCCGGGACGAGCGCAGGCCGCGTTTCGGTGTCATGCGCGGCCGCGAGTTCACGATGAAGGACGCCTACTCGTTCGACCGCGATCTCGACGCGGCGGGCGTGAGCTACGACCGCATGTACGCGGCCTACGGCCGGATCTTCACCCGCATGGGCCTGACTTTTCGCGCCGTCGCCGCCGACAACGGCTCGATCGGCGGCATCCGGTCGCACGAGTTCCAGGTGATCGCCGAGACCGGCGAGGACGCTCTCGTCTTCAGCCCCGAATCCGACTACGCGGCCAACATCGAGATGGCCGAGGCCGTCGCGCCGTCGGCTCCGCGCGCGGCACCGACGCAGCCGCTCGCCAAGACGGCGACACCGGGGCGGTCGACCTGTGAGGACGTCGCGAGCCAGCTCGGCCTGCCACTGCAGCGAACCGTCAAGTCGCTGGTCCTGGCGACGGAGGAGAAGGACGAGGACGGCCACGCCGGGCAGGCGACCATCTGGCTGCTGCTGATCCGCGGCGACCATGCACTGAACGAAGTGAAGGTCGGCAAGCTGCCCGGGTTGCGCGACGGTTTCCGGTTCGCGACCGGCGCGGAGATCGAAGCGCATCTGATGG
>CAZZVH010000228.1:0-6430 GCA_964657365.1 uncultured Burkholderiaceae bacterium | reverse complement strand
ACGGCCACGAAGGCCACGACCACGCGCCCGGCGAGCATTGCGATCACCCGCACCACCATGCCCACGACGACGACGTGAAGTCGTTCGTGTTCCGCGCCGACAAGCCGCTCGACGCCGCCAAGCTCGAGGATTTCCTCGGCGCGATCGTGCAGGTGTACGGCCCCAAGCTGCTCCGCTACAAGGGCGTGCTGCACATGAAGGGCTCCGAGCGGAAGGTCATCTTCCAGGGCGTGCACCAGCTGATGGGCAGCGATCTCGGCCCGAAATGGATGCCTGGCGAGAAGAAGTCCAGCAAGATGGTGTTCATCGGCATCGACCTGCCCCGCGAGATCCTGGAGCAGGGCCTCCAGCAGTGCATCTCGTGAGCTGAGCGGTCCGGCTGGCGCCATGATGCGGTCGCGTTTCCGGACGCGGCTGGCGCGGCGTGTTGCGCTTTGAAACGAAGAGGCCACCGCAGGCCACGCGGATGACTACAATCCGCGGCGCTTGAACCGGCCCACCCCGCCATAGCCGCCTTGCCATGCGGGGTCGAGCCGCCGCCGCGAGGAGGAACCGTGAGCACATCAGCCGGGAAGAAGAAAACACCGTCGACAGCCGCATCCGTCGCCAAGCGCGGGGTGCCTGCCAAGGCGCCCGCGAAGACACCGGCCGGCAAGGCGGCCAACAGCAAGTCCACCCCGGCGAAAGCCCCTGGCGCGCCGGCCAGGAAGATCGTTCCAGCCAAGAAGGCCGCGGCCAAGAGCACGCCGCAGTCCAACAAGAAGGTTTCCGTGAAATCCGCTCCCCCCATCGCCGCCACACCCCCGAAGCCCACGAAGACGGCCACGACCGCCGCGGCACCCGCCAAGACCTCGAAGGCTGCAGCAGCCGCCCCGACGACCGCCGCCAAATCGAAGGCTGCAGCGCCCGCCACAGCCGTTCCGGCACCCGCGCCATCGGCCGGAATGGCGAAGGTCGCCGTCCCCGCGCCGACGCCTGCGTCGGGCGCTCCGATTGCCATGCCGCCGGGTGTCGTGCCGCGCAAACCCGGGCGCGGCACGCCGAAGTATTTCGTCGCTCCGGTGCAGGCCCCGTTGCCGCCGCCGACCTCCCGTTTCGCCGACCGGTTCGCACCGCCGCGGCCTCCCACCCGACAGATGAATCAGCAAGACAACGACACGCCGCGCGAACGACACAAGTCGGACCCCAAGCTCGCCAATGCCTGGAAGACCAAGCCGGGCAAGGATCTGGTCGATGCCGAGGTTCTGGCCATGCCCGACTCGGAATACATGAACGAGAAGCAGATCGAGTTCTTCCGGGCCAAGCTGATCGGCCTGAAGGACGACCTGCTCAGCAACGCCGGCGAGACGACCGAGCATCTGCGCGAGGACACGTCGATCGTGCCCGACCCGGCCGACCGCGCGACCATCGAGGAAGAACACGCGCTGGAACTGCGCACGCGCGACCGTGAGCGCAAGCTCCTGAAGAAAATCTCGCAGTCCCTGGGCCGGCTGGAATCGGGGGAATACGGTTTCTGTGACGAAACCGGCGAACCCATCGGCTTGGGCCGCCTGATGGCGCGACCGACCGCTACACTGTCCCTCGAGGCTCAGCAGCGGCGCGAGCTGAAGCAGAAAATGTTCGGCGACTGAGCGGGATGGCGACGCCGCGCCACGCAGCTCCCGTCGCATCCTGACCCTTCCATGGCGGACCCCAAAGACTCGACGAGTTTCTTTCGCAAGGTCGTCAAATTCGTGGCGAACCCTGCCACGGAGTGGGCCGAGCTCGACGCGCCCACGGAAGACACACGCGAGAGCGATTACGCCAAGGGCGAGCTCAAGGCGATGATCGAGCGCAAGCGGCGCAACGATTTCGTGCGCAAGCGCGAATTCGACATGCTGCGCAAGGTGCGGCGCGAGGGCCTCTCGAGCGAGCAGCTCGCCGCTCTCGGCTCGTCCCGCCTCGACGATTCCCAGCCCCGCATCTCCGACCAGCCGGTGCGCCAGGACGCCGGGGTCAAGGCCAAGATCGACGAGATCGAGCAGCAGATGGTGGGCGACAACTACGCGACCACGCAGCGCAAGGGCCCGGAGTTCTACAACGCGCCGACCCAGCCCGCGCCGATGGACCTGGTCGCGGGCCGCCCGGCAGCGCCTGCCACGGCGCCCGCCCCACTGGCACGGGCGCCGGCAGCCCAGCAGGGCGGCCGGGTCGAGGATTTCGTGCCGGCGCCGATCTCGCCGAGGCCGGCGCCGCCACCCCCGCCGGCGCCGCCACCGGTCGCTCAGCGCCCGACCTCGGCCGCGCCGATCCGGCTCGACATGCCGCCGGCCAGCGAATTCGGCAAGGCCTTCTCCGCGACCAACGCCGAAGTCACCCACGATCCTGATCTCGACGAAGCCGTCATCGCCTTCGCCAATGCCGATTTCGAGCAATGCGAGCAGGCGCTCGCGACGCTCACGGGCCGCTCCGGCTCGCGCTCCCAGCACGCCGAGACCTGGCTGGTGCTGTTCGATCTCTACCGCGCGACCGGCCAGCAACACAAGTTCGAGAGCCTCGCGCTCGACTACGCGCAGCAGTTCGGGTGGTCGGCGCCGCAGTGGTTCTCGATGCCGAAGCTGGTCGCCGAGGCCGCCAGCGAAGAGCGGCCGACCAGCGCCCGTGTCGAGGGCCAGGTCGGCTGGATCTGCCCGCAGTATCTCGACGCCGACAGCGTCGCCCGGCTGGCGTCGCTGGCGCTCCAGATGCCGCTGCCCTGGGTCTTCGACTGGGGCGCCCTGCAGACGATCGACGCGGAGGCGAGCGGGCGGCTTTCCGAGCTGTTCCGCAGCTGGATCCCGCAGGATCTCGACATGCGCTGGCTCTCCGGCGATCGCCTCTTCACCGTCATCCAGGATGCGGCCCCCACCGGCGTCCGTGATGCCGACCCGGCGTTCTGGCAGCTGCGCCTCGACGCGCTGCGCATGACCAACCGCCCCGACCAGTTCGACGAGGCGGCCATCGACTACTGCGTCACCTACGAAGTCTCGCCACCCTCCTGGGAACCGGCGCGCTGCGTGGTGCGCATCAGCGGCTCGAACCAGAGCACGACCGTGCCGCCGCTCTCGCTGGTGAGCGACGTCTCGACGAGCTTCCAGGAATCGCAGCTCAACGACGAGCCCGGCGTGGTCGAGGTCGCGACGGTCGAGCTCTCGGGCCAGCTGGTCGGCGACATCGGCATGACGCTGGCCAAGATGGACGCCGAGCTCGGCAAGGCGGTCATCGTCAACGTCTCCTGCGCCAAGCTGATCCGGGTCGACTTCATCGCCGCCGGCGACCTGCTCAACTGGGTGCTGGCGCGGCGCAGCGAGAACCGGACCGTCAATTTCATCGACTCGCACCGCATGGTCGCGCTGTTCTTCGGCGCCATGGGCATCAACGAGCACGCGACCGTCCGCGTCCGCACCATCTAGCCGTTCAGGCGATCGGCAGACGCCACGAGCGCTGCCGTCTTGAAGCGGGCGGGCAGCGGCACAATGTCCGCATGATGGAAAGCTATCACGGCACGACGATCGTCAGCGTGCGCCGCGGCAACCTCGTCGCCCTCGGCGGCGACGGGCAGGTCACGCTGGGCAACATCGTCGTCAAGGCCACGGCACGCAAGATCCGCCGCCTGCACCACGACCACGTGCTGGCGGGCTTCGCCGGCGCCACGGCCGACGCCTTCACCCTGTTCGAGCGCTTCGAGGCCAAGCTCGAGCAGTACCACGGCAACCTCGTGCGCTCTGCCATCGAGCTGACCAAGGACTGGCGCACCGACCGCGTCCTGCGCCGGCTCGAGGCGATGCTCGCCGTGGCCGATCGCGAGACCTCGCTCATCATCACCGGCAACGGCGACGTGCTCGAGCCGGAATACGGCATCGTCTCGATCGGCTCCGGCGGCTCCTATGCCAGCGCGGCCGCCCGCGCATTGCTCCAGCACACCGACATGGCGCCGCGCGACATCGTCAAGCGCTCGCTCGAGATCGCCGGCGATCTCTGCATCTACACCAACCAGAACCACACCATCGAGACGCTGGAATGACCAGATCCAGCATGACGCCGCAAGAGATCGTCTCCGAGCTCGACCGGCACATCGTCGGCCAGTCCGGCGCCAAGCGGGCAGTGGCGATCGCGCTGCGCAATCGCTGGCGCCGGCAGCAAGTCGACGAGTCGATGCGCGGCGAGATCACGCCGAAGAACATCCTGATGATCGGGCCGACGGGCGTCGGCAAGACCGAGATCGCGCGGCGTCTTGCACGGCTCGCGGATGCGCCCTTCATCAAGGTCGAGGCGACCAAGTTCACCGAGGTCGGCTACGTCGGCAAGGACGTCGACTCCATCATCCGCGATCTCGTCGACATGGCCGTCAAGCAGGCCCGCGAGCTGGCGATGAAGCAGCACCGCGCCCGCGCCGAGGATGCCGCCGAAGACCGCATCCTCGAGATCATCGTGCCGGGCGCGCGCAGCGAGTTCGGCCTGGCGCCCTCGCCTTCGGCCGACAACACCGCGCGCCAGGTGATGCGAAAGCGCCTGCGTGAAGGCTCGCTCGACGACAAGGAGATCGAGATCGAGGTCGCCGAGGCGAAGGCGTCGATGGAGATCATGGGCCCGGCCGGCATGGAGGAGATGACCGAGCAGCTGCGCGGCATGTTCGCCAACATGGGCGGAGCGAAGAAGAAGCCGCGCAAGATGCCGATCGCGGAGGCGAGGAAGCTGCTGATCGACGAAGAGGCCGCGAAGCTCGTCAACGACGACGACGTGAAGACCAGCGCCGTCGCCAACGCCGAGCAGAACGGCATCGTCTTCATCGACGAGATCGACAAGGTCGCCTCCCGCTCGGAGACGCAGGGCGCCGACGTGTCTCGCCAGGGCGTGCAGCGCGACCTCCTCCCCCTGGTCGAGGGCACGACGGTGAACACCAAGTACGGCATGGTCAAGACCGACCACATCCTCTTCATCGCCTCGGGCGCGTTCCACCTCGTCAAGCCGAGCGACCTCATTCCGGAGCTGCAGGGGCGCTTTCCGATCCGCGTCGAGCTGGGCTCGCTGTCGGTGGACGACTTCGAGGCGATTCTGACGCAGACGCACGCCAGCCTGGTCAAGCAGTACCGGCTGCTGCTGGCCACCGAAGGCGTGACGCTCGAGATCGCGCCCGAAGCGATCCGGCGCATCGCCCAGATCGCCTACGACGTCAACGAGCGGACCGAGAACATCGGCGCGCGGCGCCTCTCGACGGTGATGGAGAAGTTGCTCGACGAGATCAGCTTCGACGCGCCGAACCGCAGTGGCCAGACCATGCGCATCGACGCCGCGGCGGTCGACGCGAAGCTCTCGGAGCTGGCCCAGGACGTCGACCTGTCGCGCTACATCCTCTGAGGAAGCGCGCCGTGCCGTCCCGGCCGCGGACTGCCTACGACGGACCGCTGCGGATGTGCGAGACGCCGCCGTCGACGACCAGCGTGGCGCCGCACACGTAGTCGCCGGCGCGCGAGGCGAGGTAGATGGCGGCGCCGGCCATGTCGTCGTCCCGGCCGATGCGCTTCATCGGGATGCGCTGCGACACCTCGTCTTCACGGTCGCGGGCGGCGCGGTTCATGTCGGAGGCGAAGGCGCCCGGCGCGATGGCGCTCACCACGATCCTGTCTTCCGCCAGGCGCAACGCCATGCGCCGCGTCATGTGGATGAGGCCCGCCTTGCTCGCCGCGTAGGAGTAGGTCTCGAGCGGGTTCACCGCGATGCCGTCGATCGACGCGATATTGATCACCTTGGCGGGCCGCTCGTCGCTGGCCGCCGCCTTCAGCAGGCCGTGGAGCGCCTGGGTGAGGAAGAACGGCGTCTTCATGTTGAGGTCGACGACCTTGTCCCAGCCTTTTTCGGGAAAGGTGTCGAAGCTCTCGCCCCAGGCGGCGCCGGCGTTGTTGACGAGGATGTCGAGCCGTTGTTCGCGCGCGGCGAATGCGGTCGCCAATCCCTGCACGCCGTCGAGCGTGGACACGTCGGCCGGTAGCAAGAAGCACTCGCCGAGGGACGAAAGCTCCCTGGCGGTGCTGTCGCAATCGGCCGCCTTGCGGGAAGAAATGTAGACACGGGCGCCCTGCCGCAGAAAGCCCGCGGCGATCATGCGGCCGATGCCGCGCGACCCGCCGGTGACGAGGGCAATGCGGGAGGCGAGGGAAAAGAGGTCGGTCATGGAAGTACCGTGGCGTTGTCGATGGCGAGGGGGCGAGATCTAGTCGAGCCAGGCCGGCTCGCAGCGCACGTCGGTCTTGACGGAATTGGCGAGGTAGCAGGCGTCGTGCGCCTCGTGGTGGAGCGACTCGACCTCGGCCCGGCTCGGCACCGGATCGCCTGAAAACTCGACGAGCGGATGCAGCGTGACGACCGCCATCGCCAGCTTGCCCTTGCCGTTCTTCTGCATCACGCCGGTCGC
>CAZZVH010000227.1:0-6450 GCA_964657365.1 uncultured Burkholderiaceae bacterium | reverse complement strand
GGAGACGGCGGCGTCGCCGTCGAAGCGAAGCGAAGGCACGCGGGTCGCCGCCCAGGCCGCCGCCACGCAGAGCGCCGCGGCGGCGATGAACGCCACCTCGAACGCGCTGCGAACGCTGGCGTCGGCCGCCGCGGAACGCACGCCCGACAGGACCGGTGCACCGCCGATCAGGCCGTAGATCAGCGCGCCGAACGCCGACGCGCCGAGCGACGAGCCGAGCGTGCGGGCGAGCGACACGGCGGCCGCTGCGGCGCCGAGCCGGGCCGGGCCCGCCGCTGTCTGGGTCACGATCTGCATCACCGACATGACGCAGCCGAGGCCGAGGCCGATCGTCACCTCGAGCGCGATCAGGATCGGCTTGGTCGCCGGCAGCAGCGCCAGCCCGATCAGCGACAGCGCCGAGACGACGAGGCCGACGCCGGGGATGGCGGTCGGCCGCCCGGTCCAGACGATGATGCGGCCGGTCAGCGCGGCGCCACCGACGATGCCGGCGGTGAGCGGCAACAGCAGCAACCCCGACTCGGCCGGGTTCGAATGCAGCGCCAGCTGCAGGTAGACCGGCAGGTAGAAGACCATCGCAAACATCGCCGACGCGAAGCCGACGACGGTCAGCACGGCATAGCGCACGGCCGGCAGGCGCAGCAGCTCGATCGGCAGGAACGGCTGCGCGGAACGTCGCTCGACGACGACCAGCGCGACAGCGAAGAGCGCAGCGGCCGACACCAGCGCGACGCTGGTCGCCGAGGCCCAGGGAAAGCGGTTGCCGGCCGACGACAGCCAGACCAGGCCCGTGCACATGGTCAGGCCGAACAGCGCGATGCCGGCGACGTCGGGCTTGCCGCGCGAGGGATGCATCCGGTCGTCGCTGCCGAGCGACCGCAAGCGCCACCAGGCGAGCGCGCAGAGCGGCAGGTTGACGAGAAACAGCCAGCGCCAGCTGGCGTGGTGGACGATCAGCCCGCCGATGACCGGGCCACCGACGCTGGCCAGCGTGAAGATCACGGCGAAGTAGGTCTGGTTGCGCGCCCGTTGCCGCGGCGGCACGACTTCTCCGATGAGGGCTTGCGACAGCGTCATCAGCCCGCCGCCGCCGAGCCCCTGCAGGACGCGGGCGGCGACCAGCAGCCAGAGCGTCGGCGCCAGGCCGCAGGCGAGCGAGCCGGCGGAGAAGACGACGATGGCGATGCCGAGTAGCCGACGCCTGCCGAAGCGATCGCCGAGGCGCCCGTAGAGCGGCACCATGATCACCGACGCGAGCAGGTAGCCGACCGCCAGCCACGAGGTCTCGCGCAGGCCGCCGAGCTCGCGGCTGATCACCGGCGTCGCCGTCGCGAGCAGGGTCTGGTCGACGGCCGCGAGGAACATCGGCAGCATGACGGCGAAGAAGAGCCGTCGAAAGCGCGCGCGGTCGGCCGCCGTCTTCAGGGCAGCGTCGGCTGCCGGCCGGTCGGGCGACACCGGATCAGTCGCCGGCCGGTCCGCCACTTGCGCATCGGCCGCCAGCGCCGCCTGCGTCACGGCTTCCGCGCCGGCCGAGGGATCCGGCGAGATGCTGTCGCGCGCGCTCACGCCTTGCCCGTGGAGCCGAACCCGCCGGTCCCGCGGTCGCTCGCCGCGAAGCTGTCGACGATGCGGAACGCGGCCTGCACGACCGGCACCACGACGAGCTGGGCGATGCGCTCGAAGGGCTGCACGGTGTAGGCCGTGTCGCCACGGTTCCAGCAGCTCACCATCAGCGGCCCCTGGTAGTCGCTGTCGATCAGGCCGACCAGATTGCCGAGGACGATGCCATGCTTGTGGCCGAGACCCGAGCGGGGCAGGATCATGGCCGCCAGGCCCGGATCGGCGATATGGATCGCGAGGCCGGTCGGGATGAGGTGGCTGGAACCCGGCGCCAGCTCGAGCGGCGCGTCGAGGCAGGCACGCAGGTCGAGCGCGGCACTGCCGGGCGTCGCGTAGGCCGGCATCTGCGCCGCCATGCGCGGATCGAGGATGCGGACGTCGACGTTGGTCATGCGTGGATCCGGCCCGGCTGGCGCACGCGGCTCAATGGCCCGCCGCGGCGGCGCCGATGCGGGCAGCGATCTCGGCCACGAGCCGGCGTGCCAGCGCGAGCTTGCCGGCACGCGGCCACGCATGCGCACCCTGCGCGTCGACCAGAGTCAGCGTGTTGTCGTCCTGGCCGAAGGTCTCGGCGCCGATGTTGGCGACGATCAGCGCCACCTTCTTCCGCGCCAGCTTCTCGCGCGCATGGGCGATCAGGTCGTGGCTCTCCGCCGCGAAGCCGACGCAGTACGGCGCTGTCGGCAGCGCCGCGACCGTGGCGAGGATGTCGTCGTTCTCGACCAGTTCGAGCACCGGTGCGGCACTGCCCGCGGCTTTCTTGATCTTGGCCTCCGAGACGGCCGCGACGCGCCAGTCGGCGACCGCGGCGCTGGCGACGAACACGTCGCTTCCGGGCGCCGCAGCCAGCGCCGCGGCGAGCATCTCGGCGGCCGTCGTCACGTCGACGCGCCGCACGTGCCGCGGCGTGGGCAGCGAGACCGGCCCGGCGACAAGCGTCACCTCGGCGCCGGCTTCGGCGGCTGCACGCGCGATCGCGAAGCCCATCTTGCCGCTCGAACGGTTGCCGAGCCCGCGCACCGGATCGATCGGCTCGAAGGTCGGCCCGGCGGTCACGACGACGCGCTTGCCGGCAAGCAGCTTCGGCTGGAAGAACGCGATCATCTCGTCGCGCAGTTCCGCCGGTTCGAGCATGCGGCCGTCGCCGAACTCGCCGCAGGCCTGGTCGCCGTTGCCGGGGCCGAGCACGAAGGCGCCGTCGGAGCGCAGCTGCGCGAAGTTGCGCTGTGTCGCCGGATGCGCCCACATCTCGCGGTTCATCGCCGGCGCCACCAGCAACGGGCAACGCTCGATCGGCCTGGCCAGGCAGAGCAGCGACAGCAGGTCGTCGGCGCGGCCGTGCAGCAGCTTGGCGATGAAGTCGGCGCTGGCCGGGGCGATCAGCACCGCATCGGCCTCGCGCGTGACGTTGATGTGCGTCATGTTGTTGGCTTCGCGCGGATCCCACTGGCTCGTGTAGACCGGCCGCGTCGACAGCGCCTGCAGCGTGACGGCGGTGATGAAGTGCTCGGCCGCCTCGGTCATCACGACCTGCACGGTGGCGCCGGCCTTGATCAGCTCGCGCGTCAGCTCGGCCGCCTTGTAGCAGGCGATCCCGCCAGTCAGGCCGAGCACGATGTGGCGGCCCGCCAGGTCGGTGGAAGAGGTCATGGAAGGCATGCGTTCACGGCGGCGAGGGATTATCGGCGAGGCCGGCGCGGCGCTTCGCCGGGCCGTCGCTCAACCCTTGTGCGGTGACGCCAGCAGCGGTTCGATCAGTCCCAGGGCCTCGCTGCCGGTCCAGTCGAGATCGCCCATCACGGTGGCCACGGGCTTGCCGTCGCGCCCGATCAGCACCGTGCTTGGAAAGACGCGCGGCGTCCATTCGGTGGCGGCGTCGCCGTCGGCATCGAGCAGGATCGTCGCCTTGTAGGGCATGCGCTCGAGGAACGAGCGGATGGTCGCGGCCGTCTCCTTGTAGTTGACGGCGAGCACCACCAGCCCCGCGTCGCGATGGGCGCGGGCGGCGGCCTCTAGCGAAGGCATCTCGAGGCGGCACGGTTCGCACCACGTGGCCCAGAAATTCAGCAACACGACCCGGCCGGCGAGCGACCCGAGCGACCACGCCCTGCCGTCGAGATCGACCAGCGCGAGGGAGGGCACGGGCTTTGCCTGGGGCCAAGGCTTGACCAGATGGCCGGGCGCCGCGGCCCATGCCGGCCAGGGTGAGGCGGAGAGCGCGAGTGCGGCAACGATCCGTCGGCGCGCGGCTCCGGGGGAAGAAAGGCGTGCCGCGCTCATGCCATGCATTCTGGTCGATACCGCGCTAAGGTGCGAAGCCGACGACGATCGCGCCAGCCAAGGACGAACAACGACGATGCCTGAAATCCGATCACCGCGCTTCTTGCAGACTGGCCGGGCCGATCCGGTCGCCGACGTCGATGCCGCGCGCTCGGCACTGCTGGACACGCCGCCCCGCATCGCACCCAAGTTCTTCTACGACCGGCTCGGCTCGACGCTGTTCGAAGCGATCACCGAGCTGCCCGAGTACTACCCGACGCGCACCGAAGGGGCCATCTTCGCCGAGCACGCGGCGGCCATCGCAGGGGCGATCGGCTCCGGCATGGTGCTGATCGACCTGGGCGCCGGCAACTGCGTCAAGGCGGCCAGCCTGTTCCCGCTGCTGGAGCCGCGCCGCTACGTCGCCGTCGACGTTTCCGTCGATTTCCTGCGCGAAGCCCTCCGTCGCCTGCAGCGCGAGCACCCGCAGCTCGAGGTGGTCGGTCTCGGCCAGGACTTTTCCGCCGCGCTCGACGTCCCCGACGCGCTGCTCGATGGCGGCCGCCCCGTCTTCTTCTATCCGGGCTCGAGCATCGGCAACTTCACGGCCGACGAGGCGCTCGCCTTCCTGCGCCGCATCCGGGCCCGTGCCGATGGCGGCGGCCTGCTCATCGGCGTCGACCTGGTCAAGCCGAAGGCGGTGCTGGAGGCGGCCTACGACGACGCGCTCGGCGTCACCTCGGCCTTCAACCTCAATGCCCTGCGCCATCTCAACGGCGCGATCGGCAGCGACTTCGACCCGACCCGATGGAAGCACGTGGCCTATTTCGACGCCGAGCAGTCGCGGGTCGAGATGCATCTCGAGGCACGCACCGGCGTCGACGTCGCCTGGCCGGGCGGCGGCCGCCGCTTCGAGGCCGGGCAGCGCATCCACACCGAGAATTCCTGCAAGTACACCGTCGAGCGGTTCACCGGGATGCTCGAGGCGGCCGGCTTCGGCAGCCCGCGCTGCTGGACCGACCCGAACGGCTGGTTCGCGGTCTTCTGGGCCCCTGACGCCTGACTGCGGTTCAGTGCTGGCCGAGGAAGGCCAGGAGCCTCGCCTGCGACGCGCGCCAGGCCGCGGCATTGCCGCCGATGTGCACGCCTTCGCCCGGGTTCGCGCCGTTCGGCACGTCCTTGCGCACGCGCACCGGCGCGTCGCCGTCGAAGTCGTGGAACGCGCCGGCATAGACCTCGATCTCCGGCTTGGGCTCGATGCTCTTGCGTGCCAGCGCCTTGCAGGGCGCCGCCGGCGTCCAGTCGTCGGCGCCGCCGACCAGCATCAGCAGCGGCGCGACGGGTTCGTAGCCGCGCTTCAGATCGGCTTCGCAGCCCGGGTAGAAGGCGACGGCGAAGGCCGCATGCGTCTGCGCGCTGGCGACGTCGTGGTGCCGGCGATTGGTCGCGGCCAGCACGGTGCTGCCGCCGTTCGACCAGCCGAGCAGGCCGATCCGTGTCGCGTCGACGTCGCTGCGTTCGGCGAGATAGGCGATGGCGCCGAGCGCGTCGAGCCGACGGTTGGCCTGGGTGACGCGGCGTCGGCCGATGCGCTGCGTGCACAGCTCGGTCTCGTAGCGAGGTGTCAGCGAGTCGACCACCAGCACGTGGAAGCCGGCGCGATGGAGAAGCGCCGAATAGTCGCGCATGCGTCTGCTCAGCTCGCCGTGCTTGTCGTAGTCGCCGCCGCAACCGTGGAAGAGCGCCACCGCCGGCGCCGGCGACGTCGGCGCCGGGAACCAGAGGGCCGTCAGCACGACGGGTGCGCTGCCCTCGCCGTCGAGGCTCGGGAACGACACGCGCTCCTGCGCCTGCACGAACGTGCTCGAGAGGGAGATGGCGCAAAGCAGCGCCAGGCGCACGACGGGGTGCACGAGCGTGCGCAGATCAGGCCCTGCGCTTGTCGCGCTTCCTGCCCTGCTGCGACGATCCGGAAGGCCCGATGCGTGTCGGCTCGTGCGACTCCGGAGCCATGATCGTCTCCGCGGGGTCGTGCGGCGCGATCGCCGGCGGCTCGGGGTGGATGCGCGCCATGGTCAACGCGTCTTCGTAGCGGCCGTCGCGCATCGCGTAACCGCGCAGGCGGCCTTCGACGACGAAGCCGAACTTGCGGTAGAGCGCGAGCGCTGGAGCGTTGTCGGCGAACACGGTCAGCTCGATGCGCAGCACGCCCATCCAGCGATCGGCGTAGTCGCACATCGCCTGCATGAGGGCGGTGCCGACGCCGGTGCCCTGGGCCTCCGACGCGACCGAGATGCCGATCATGGCCACATGGCGCCGGCGGACCTGCTGGGTGGTGGGGTGGAGGCCCGCCGTGCCGACGACGACGCCGCCGCGCTCGGCCGTGAGCAGCAGATCGGCCTTGCCCGCCGCCGTGCCTTCCTCGAGGCGCGTGCGCCAGAGCGACTCGTTGGTGTGCGGCATCTGCATGAGACCGGGCAGCACCGCCGGGTCGCCCATGATGCGGGCGAAGCCTGCCGCATCTTCGACGATCGTCCGGCGCACGAGGACCGGCGGCAAGCGCTTGCC
>CAZZVH010000226.1:0-6484 GCA_964657365.1 uncultured Burkholderiaceae bacterium | reverse complement strand
CCGACGACGCGAAGATCGGCTACATGCCGACGCGCGTCTGGGGCTGCCCGACCACCGCGATGTGGACCTTCCGCCTCGGCCCCGCGCGGGCCAAGCAGATGATGTTCACGGGCGACACGATCACCGGCGCCAAGGCGGCGGAGTGGGGTCTGGCGAACGTCTCCGTGCCGGCCGCGGAGCTGGAGTCGGCATGCGACGCGCTCGCCGACCGCATCGCCGGCGTGCCGAGCTCGCATCTCGCGATGCACAAGCTGGTCGTCAACCAGGTCATGCTGACCGCCGGCCTCGAGCAGGCCCAGACGCTCGCGACCGTGTTCGACGGTGTCACGCGGCACAACCCGGAGGGCGTGTGGTTCCGGCGCCAGGCCCAGGCGGAAGGCTTCCACGCCGCCGTCGCCTGGCGCGACAGCGGGCGGCCGATCCCCGAGGGCGACGAAGCCCGCTCGCTCGTGGCGGCGCTCGAACGCCGGATCGCGGAACAGAAGGCCGGCACCTGAGGCCGCCGCGCCTCACCAGTCTTCCTTGACGGCGAGCGCCACCTCGCGGCCGATGGTGGCGCCAGCCGACAGCCAGGCGGTCAGCGTGCCGGCCGCAAGCACGGCGGCGCAAAGCGCGGCGAGCCGCGTCCACGGCAGCAACAGATCCATGGTCCAGTGGAAGCTCTGCGGGTTGACCACGTCGACCAGCACCGCGCTCACGGCGATGCCGAGGCCGAGGCCGAGCAGGGCGCCGACGCCCGTCCAGACGGCGCCTTCGGCCGTCACCACGGTGAGGATCTGCCGCCTGGTCAGGCCGAGATGCGACAGCAGGCCGAACTCCTTGCGTCGCGCCAGCACCTGCGCCGAGAAGCTCGCCGCGATGCCGAACAGGCCGATGGCGATGGCGACGGCCTGCAGCCAGTAGGTCACCGCGAAGCTGCGGTCGAAGATGCGCAACGAGGCGGCGCGGATCTCGCGCGGCGCCGCGAACTCGAGCAGCGTGCCGTCGCCGCCGACACGTCCCGCGTCGTCCCGCAACGACGCCTCGAGGACACCGGTGCTCGCCCCGGGCGTGAGCCAGAGCGCCATGTCGTTGCGGCGCGTGTCGCCGGTGAGCCGGGTCCAGTCCCGCGCGTCGATCGCGATCGCGCCCGATTGGCGGGCGTAGTCGCGCCAGACCCCGCCCACGAACACGTCGACGCGGCGGCCGTCGGGCAGGGGCAGGGCCAATGTGCTTCCGGTCCGTGCGCCGTACAGGGCGACCATCGCCTCGCTGACATAGACGACGGTCGATCCGGGTGGCGCCGTGGCGACGTCGCCGAACAGCGGCAGGCGCCTGGCGGGATCGTCCAACGGGCGCGCGATGAGGGCGACGGTCGGGCGCGTCGGCTCGAAGGTCAGTGCGGTCACGCGTTGCGCCTCGACGCGCCGGATTCCGGAGAGGCCGGCCGCGGCCTCGGTCAGTCCCGTCGGCAGGACCGCCACGTCGCCGCCACCCGGGCCGGTCGTGACGCGCACGTAGAGGTCGGCCGGCAGGACGACGTCGAGCCACTGCGTGACGGCGTCGCGAAAGCTCGCCACCATGACCGTCAGCGCGACCGACAGCGCCAGGCTGGCGACGACGCCGGCGACGGCGATCGTGGCGCTGTCGCGTTCGTAGCGCGCGCGTTCGACGGCGAGCAGGGCGAGCGCATGTCGAGGCGGTGCGACCAGGCGCAGCACGAGGCCGACGCCGCCCGGAACGCAGGCGATGCCGCCGACCAGCAGGCAGGCCACCGACACGTACGCGGCTAGCGGAATCCCGCCGATCGGCGGCAACGCGGCCAGGGCGATGCCGACGCCGATGACGACGCCGCCGACCAGCAGCGATCCCTGGCCCTGTTCGCCGACGGCGACTCCCTTGAGCGCGTGCGCCGGAGCGATCGCCTGCGCCGCACGCGCCGGCAGCCAGCCGCCGACCAGTGCCGCGACGACGCCCAGCGCACCGTAGAGCGCGGCGCCTGCGAGGTCGACATGGAGCGACGGAGCGACGCCTGCGAAATAGCCGCCGCCGAGATCGCCGCCGAAGAGCTTCAGGGCGATGGCGGCCAGGGCGGCGCCGAGGCCGAGCCCGAGCACGCTGCCGGCCACGCCGATCAGCGTCGCCTCGCCGAGCACGAGTGCCAGGCGGCCGCGTGCCGGCAGCCCGAGCACGCCGAGCAGCGCCAGTTGCTGCTGCCGCTGCGCCACCGAGAGCGCGAGGATCGAGAAGACGAGGAAGGCGCCGGTGAACATCGCGACGAGCGCCAGCACGGTGAGGTTGACCCGGTAGGCGCGCGACACGTTGGAGATGCGCTCTTCCGCCTCGCCCGGGATGGCGGCGCGCACGCCGGCAGGCAGCTGCCAGGACCGGACCGCGGCGTCGCGGTCGGCGCCGGGGACGAGACGGACGTCGATGCGCGTCAGGCGCCCGGCGAGATCGAACAGCGCCTGCGCCCCGGCGATGTCCATGACCGCGAGGGGCGGGCCGCCGGCGGCGATGCTGCCGGCGTTCGCCAGCGCGACGCGACCAAAGGCGGCGCGCAGGACCACGGTGTCGGCGGCCGCGCCGAGGCGGCGACGGGCCTCGGGGTTCAGGAACACGGCGCCCGGGTCCAGCATCGCGAAGCGGGTCGAGCCCGCCTTCGGCTGCGGCATGAGCGCGGGCGCGAGCGAGCCGACGACGAGCGCGTCGATGCCGACGACGCGCAGCGGCATGCGCGTGGCTGAGGCAACGCCCGGATCGACCGCGGAACCGGAAGCGCTCGCTGCGTCGGCCGGACCTCCGGTGACGACCGCGTCGGTCTGGACCTCGACCACGGGGCTGGCGAGCGCGACCGCCATCGATTGCGCGATGCGCCCGTAGAGCGCTTCGTCGAAGCCCGCGGCAGGCCCGACGATCTGCAGGTCGGGCGCCCCGTCCACGGCGCGCACCGCGGCGCTGAACTCGGCCAGCGCCGAGGCGTTGATCAGGTGGACCGAGAAGGCGAGGGCGACGCCGAGCGTCACCGCGACCAGCGCGGCCGCGTTGCGCCACGGATGGTGGCGCAGTTCGGGCCACGAGAGCCGGCGCAGCAGCTCGAGCACGTCAGGCCGCGATGCCGGCCGGCGTCAGCGTGACGACGCGGTCGGCGCGCTCCGCCGCGGCCCGCGAATGCGTGACCAGCACGCAGGCCGCGCGCTCGCCGCGCACCTGCTCGACGAGCAGCGACATGACGCGCCCGGCAGTCGCCGGATCGAGGTTGCCGGTGGGTTCGTCGGCGAGGATGAGCTGCGGCTTGTGGACGAGGGCCCGGGCGATCGCGACGCGTTGCAGCTGCCCGCCCGAGAGCGTCTGCGGCAGGCGGGCGCCGAAGCCGTCGAGGCCGACCGCCGCGAGCATCGCGGCGACACGCGCGTCGTCCGGGCGGTGCTGGAGCAGCAGCGGCAGCGCGACGTTGGCGGCCACCGTCAGGTGCGGCAGCACGTGGAACGCCTGGAACACGAAGCCCAGATGGTCGCGGCGAAAGACGGCCTGCGCCGGCTCGGCGAGCGCGTGGACGTCGGTGCCGGCGATGCGCACCGTGCCTGCATCGACCCGGTCCAGGCCGGCGATGCAGTTCAGCAGCGTCGACTTGCCGACCCCCGATTCACCCAGGATGGCGACGAACT
Organism: uncultured Burkholderiaceae bacterium; assembly: GCA_964657365.1. Lineage (GTDB taxonomy): Bacteria > Pseudomonadota > Gammaproteobacteria > Burkholderiales > Burkholderiaceae_C > Schlegelella_A. The sequence continues at coordinate 2,837 of CAZZVH010000226.1, read as the reverse complement.
CGCCGGCCTCGACGGCGAGGTCGACCTGGGCGAAGACCGGCGCGTCGCCGTAGCGCTTCGTCAGCGACGAGATCTCGAGCAGCGACATCGCTTCGACGTCGCCGTCAACGGTGTGCGAGCTGCACGACGAGATCGGTCGCGTCGCATGTCGCCGTCGGGCGGTCGCACGCGACGACCCGCCGCGTCGGCATGCTGCGCAGCCAGGTGAGCTGGCGCTTGGCGAGCTGGCGCGTCGCGGCGGTGCCGGCGTCGCCCAGCGCATCGAGACGGCCGGCGTCGAGCGCGGCCCAGGCCTGTCGGTAGCCGACCGCGCGCATGGACGCCGAGTCGGCATCCAGATCGCCGCGCGCGCGGAGCCGACGCACTTCGTCGACGAGGCCGGCTGCGAGCATCTCCGAGAAGCGCAGCGCGATCCGCGCGTGCAGCCAGGCGCGGTCGCCGGGCTCGAGCGAGACGATCGGCGGCGGTTCGGCCACCACCCGCACCGTGTGCCACGCCGACAGCGGCTTGCCGCTCGCCCGGTGGACCTCGAGCGCGCGCTGGATCCGTTGCCCGTCGTTCGGCGACAGGCGCGCGGCCGTCGCCGGATCGACGCGTGCGAGCTCTCCGTGCATGGCGGGCCAGCCGTTGAGCGCGGCCTCGGCATCGAGCTCGGCGCGGATGGCCGCGTCGGCGGGCGGCATCGCGTCGAGGCCGTCGATGAGCGCCTTGAAGTAGAGCATCGTGCCGCCGACGAGCAGGGGCAGCGCGCCGCGTGCCGTGATCTCGCCGATCAGGCGCCGCGCGTCGTGCGCGAACCGGGACGCGGAGTAGCGGTCGGTCGGCTCGACGATGTCGATGAGATGGTGCGGGACCGCTTGCCGATCCGCCGCGCCCGGCTTCGCGGTGCCGATGTCCATGCCGCGGTAGACCTGCGCCGAGTCGACGCTGACGATCTCGACCGGACGTGTCGCCGCCAGCCGCTCGGCGACGGCCATGGCGACCGCGCTCTTGCCCGATGCCGTCGGCCCGGCGATGCAGATGCAGGCGAGCGGACTGGTCACTTGCCGAGCCTATCAGGGCCTGCGCCGGCAGGCACGCGACGGCAGTCCGTCCCGATGCGCGCAGCCCGCGGATACGATGACGGGTCGGCGGCACCCGGCCCGGAACGACGTCCACTCACACCCGAAGGAACACCATGAACATGAGTCTCAGCGTCGGCCCGCTCGTGGCCCTCGTCGCCGGCATCCTGATCCTCGTCGTGCCGCGCCTGCTCAACTTCATCGTCGCGATCTACCTCATCGTCATCGGCCTGCTCGGGCTGTTCGGCGGCAGCTTCAATCTGCACTGAAGCGTTCGTCGGCGCCGAGATAGCGCCACTGGCCGGTCGGCAGGTTCCCCAGCATCACGGTGCCGACGCGGACCCGCTTCAGGCCGAGCACCTGCAGGCCGACGGCGTCGCACATCCGGCGGATCTGCCGCTTCTTTCCCTCGCGCAGGACGAAGCGCAGCTGGTCGACATTGGCCCATTCGACGTGCGCCGGGCGCAGCGCGTCGCCGTCGAGCGACAGGCCGTGGCGAAGCATCGCCAGGCCGGCAGGCGACAGCGGCGCGCCCGCGGGGGATGCGACGCGCACGAGATATTCCTTCTCGACGTCGCTGCCTTCGCCGATCAGCTGCTTGGCGATCCGGCCGTCCTGCGTCAGCACCAGCAGGCCGACCGAATCGATGTCGAGCCGGCCGGCCGGCACGAGGCTGCGCAGGTGATGCGCCGCGAACCGGATCGGCGACCGGTCCTCGCGCCAGCGGCTGGCCGGAGTGACGAGCACGCGGGCCGGCCGGTAGCCGTCTTCCGCCTGCCCGCTGACGAAGCCGACCGGCTTGTTGAGCACCACGGTCACCAGTTCGGCCTGCTCGCGGTGGGCGCGCGGATCGATCGTGACGCGCTGGCTCGGCAGCACGCGCGAGCCGAGCTCGCTGACGACCTGCCCGTCGACGCGGACCCAGCCACGGGCGATCCAGACGTCGGCTTCGCGCCGCGACGACAGGCCGAGCTCGCTCATGCGCTTGGAGAGCCGCAGGCTGCCGTCGGCGGGCGGCGCGGACGGGCGCGTGTCGCGTTCGTCGCTCATCGACCGCGCCAGAACATCTGGTCGAGCTCTCGCAGCGTCACCTGACGCCAGGTCGGCCGGCCGTGGTTGCACTGGTCGGCCCGGTCGGTCCGCTCCATCTCGCGCAGCAGGGCGTTCATCTCGTCGAGCGTGAGCTGACGGTTGGCGCGCACGGCGCCGTGGCAGGCCATGGTCGACAGCAGCCGGTCGCGGGCCCGCTCGAGGACGGTGCTGGCGCCGAGTTCGGCGAGCTCGGCGAGGACGCTGCGGGCGAGCTCCACGACATCGCCGTCGGCCAGCGCGGCCGGTACCGAACGCAGGGCCAGCGTGCCGGAGCCGAGCCTGGTGAGCTCGAGCCCGAGCGCGCGCAGGACCTCGGCGTTCGCCTCGGCCGTCGCGATCTCCACGTCGCTCGCGGCGAACGGCACCGCGATGAGCAGGGGCTGCACCGCGGCCGCCGTGCCTTCGAGATCGGCCTTCAGCCTCTCGTAGACGACACGCTCGTGGGCGGCATGCATGTCGACGATCACCAGCCCGGCGGCGTTCTCGGCCAGCACGAAGGTGCCGGCGATCTGCGCAACGGCGCGGCCGAGCGGCCAGTCGTTCGCGTGCGACGGCGGCATCGCCAGGCCAGGAGACAGAACGCCCGGCGCGACCGTCGGCGCCCTGTCGCCGTGGTCGCGCCATGGCAGTGGCTCGGGCTCGCTCACGCGCAGCGCTGGCGTTGCCGGCCAGGCAGGCCAGGCG
>CAZZVH010000225.1:0-6551 GCA_964657365.1 uncultured Burkholderiaceae bacterium | reverse complement strand
TCACCGGCACGCCGCAGGACAAGTTCCTGAAGGTCTGCGAGTACATCGCCTCGACGGCAGTGCCGACCCGCACGATGACGATGATGTACGCGCTCGGATGGACGCAGCACAGCACCGGCTCCGAGATGATCCGCACCGCCGCCATCGTGCAGCTGCTGCTCGGCAACATCGGCGTGCCGGGCGGCGGCATGAACGCGCTGCGCGGCCACAGCAACATCCAGGGCCTGACCGATCTCGGCCTGCTCTCGAACTCGCTGCCGGGCTACCTCTCGCTCGCGAAGGACAACGAGCAGACGCTCGACGCCTATCTGAAGCCGCGCACGCTGAAGCCGCTGCGCCCCAACCAGATGAGCTACTGGCAGAACTATCCGAAGTTCTTCGTCAGCCTGCAGAAGGCGTGGTGGGGTGCGAACGCCACCGTCGAGAACAACTGGGCCTACGACTACCTGCCCAAGCTCGACAAGCTGTACGACGTGATCCAGGCCTTCGAGCTGATGGTCCAGGGCAAGATCAACGGCTACATCTGCCAGGGCTTCAATCCGGTCGGCTCGTTCCCGAACAAGGCCAAGACGATCGCCGGGCTCTCGAAGCTCAAGTTCCTCGTCACGATCGACCCGCTGCAGACCGAGACGGCGGAATTCTGGAAGAATCACGGCGAGCACAACGACGTCGACCCGGCCCAGATCCAGACCACGGTGTTCCGCCTGCCCTCGACCTGCTTCGCCGAGGAAGACGGCTCGCTCACCAATTCCGGCCGCTGGCTGCAGTGGCACTTCAGGGGCGCGCCGCCCGCCGGCGAAGCCATGCAGGACGCCGACATCATCGCCGGCATCTTCCTGCGCATGCGCAATGCGTACATCAAGGACGGCGGCACCTTCGGCGACCCGATCACCAAGCTGACGTGGAACTACAAGATCCCGTCGGCGCCGTCGCCCGAAGAGCTGGCGATGGAATACAACGGCAAGGCGCTGACCGACCTGGTCGACCCGACCGACAAGACCAAGACCCTCGCCAAGGCGGGCGAGCAGCTCTCCGGCTTCGGCCTGCTGCGCGACGACGGCAGCACGTCGTCGGGCTGCTGGATCTACGCCGGTGCCTGGACGCAGGCCGGCAACCAGATGGCGCGGCGCGACAACGCCGATCCGTACGGCGTCGGCAACACGCTCGGCTGGGCCTGGGCCTGGCCGGCCAACCGGCGCACGCTCTACAACGCGGCGTCCGTCGATCCGAAGACCGGCCAGCCCTGGATCGCCAGCCGCAACGCGGTCGCGTGGAACGGCAAGGCCTGGGGCGGCAGCGACATCCCCGACATCCGGCCCGACGCCAACCCGTTCGACGCCGACGCGGTGCGCCCGTTCATCATGAATTCGGAAGGCGTGGCGCGGATGTTCGCGCCGACCGGCATGGCCGAGGGGCCGCTGCCGGAGCACTACGAGCCGTTCGAATCGCCGCTCGCGGTCAACCTGATGTGGCCGAAGAACCCGAAGGCGCGCAACAACCCGGCGGCACGCGTGTTCAAGGGCGATCTGGAATCGATGGGCGTCGCCGCCGACTATCCGTACGTGGCCACGAGCTATCGCCTGACCGAGCACTTCCACTACTGGACCAAGAACGTCCGCACCTCCGCGATCATCCAGCCGGAGCAGTTCGTCGAGATCGGCACCGAGCTCGGCAAGGAAAAGGGCATCGCCGACGGCGACTGGGTCAAGGTCAGCTCGAAGCGCGGCTTCATCAAGGCCGTGGCCGTGGTCTCGCCGCGCATCGCCTCGCTCGACATCGACGGCAAGCGGGTGCACACCGTGGGGCTGCCCAACCACTGGGGGTTCATCGGCGTCGCGAAGCCCGGCTATTTGGTCAACACGCTGACGCCGGTGGTCGGTGATGCGAACTCGCAAACCCCGGAATACAAGTCCTTCATCGTGAACATCGAGAAAGCCTGAGGAACGTCGATGTCTTCACTCCAATCCCTCGACATCGAAAAGCGCTCGGCGACGACGACGCAGCCACCAGTCGCGCGGCACCAGCCGCAGGTCGCCAAGCTGATCGACGTGAGCTCGTGCATCGGCTGCAAGGCTTGCCAGGTCGCGTGCATGCAGTGGAACGACCTGCGCGACGTGATCGGCGAGAACACCGGCCACTACGACAACCCGGCCAACCTCTCCGCCGAGTCGTGGACCGTCATGCGGTTCTCGGAAGTCGAGCACGAGGACAACTCGCTCGAATGGCTGATCCGGAAAGACGGCTGCATGCACTGCGCCGACCCCGGCTGCCTGAAGGCCTGCCCGGCGCCGGGCGCGATCGTCAAATACTCGAACGGCATCGTCGACTTCATCTCCGAGCACTGCATCGGCTGCGGCAACTGCGTCACCGGCTGCCCGTTCGACGTCCCGCGCATCAGCAAGGTCGACAACAAGGCCTACAAGTGCTCGCTCTGCTCCGACCGCGTCGTCGTCGGCCTCGAGCCGGCCTGCGCCAAGGCCTGCCCGACCGGCGCGATCCGCTTCGGCAGCAAGGAAGACATGCTCGACTACGCCGACGAGCGGCTGGTCGATCTGAAGGAACGCGGCTATGCCAACGCCGGCGTCTACGACCCGCAGGGCGTCGGCGGCACGCACGTCATGTACGTGCTGCAGCACGCCGACCGGCCCGAGATCTACCACGGCCTGCCGAAGGATCCGCACATCAGCCCGCTGGTCTACCTGTGGAAGGGCATCGCCAAGCCGCTCGCCGTCGCGGCGATGATCGGTGCGGTGTTCGTGAGCTTCTTCCACTACATCAAGGTCGGCCCCGTGGAGGTCGCCGACGGGCTGCCCGACGACGAGCGTGGCGACGGCACGGCGCACGCACCCGACGAAGCGAGGATCTCATGATCGACGATCGCCTGGCGCCCCGCATGCTCGTCCGCTACCGCGCGAACACGCGCATGAACCACTGGTTCGTCTCGATCCTGTTCTTCTGCGCCGGCCTCACCGGGTTGGCGATCTTCCATCCGTTCTTCTTTCCGCTCTCGAACCTGTTCGGAGGCGGCGTCTGGACCCGCATCCTGCATCCGTTCTTCGGCGTCGTGATGGCGCTCGGCTTCCTCGGCCTGTTCGTCGCGCTGTGGCGCGACAACGTGCTCGACGCCACCGACAGCGCCTGGCTGAAGGCGGCGCCGAAGCTCCTGCGCGGCCATGAGGCCGAGATGCCGCCCGTCGGCAAGAACAACGCCGGCCAGAAACTCGTGTTCTGGAGCGCGGCCATCTGCCTGGTGGTGCTGTTCATCACCGGCTTCATGTTCTGGCAGCCGTGGTTCGCCGACTTCTTCTCGGTGCCGCTGCGGCGGGTCGCCGTCGTCCTGCACGCGGCCGCAGCGACGGTGCTGATCCTGACCATCATCGTCCACATCTACGCCGCCATCTGGGTCAAGGGCTCGATCCAGGCGATGACGCGCGGCACGGTCTCGGAGGGATGGGCGCGTTTCCACCACCCGTTGTGGTGGCGGAGAATGACGGGCAAGTGAGCACCTCGACCGCCCGTCTCCTCTCTCCCGAAGAAATCGCCGTCCGCGCCGGCGGCGACATCCCGTTCCTGCATTTCCCGGAGCGCAGCACCGTCTTCGGCGAGCGCGAGATGCGGCTGCGCCAGCTCGCCGTCGGGCATCCGATGGGCGACTACCTCCTGTTCATCGCCGAGCTGGCGCGGGCGCAGGCGCTGGTGCTGGCCGGCGCCGTTGGAATGCGCCTGCCCGACGAGGCCGAGATCGAGCGCGCCGCGAACGCCGGCACGCCGGTGCTGTCGGCCGCCGATTGGAAACGCGATGCGCGCTGGACGGCGCTGCTGCGCGACCTGCTCGCGCGCGTCGATGCACGGCTCGGCGACAGCCCTGCGCGCAGCGCCGTGCGCGCTCTCGCCGGCCAGCCCGATCCGTACCTCGACCTCCAGGCCGATCGCCTGCTGTCCGGCGTGATGCTCGGGCTCGACATGGCCAGCGCGCCGCTCGTCGCGGCTGCACTGCAGGTCTACTTCACGCACCTCGTCGCCGCGACCCAGGACGGCGCGGCGAAGGCGCGTCTCGCGCCCTTCGGCCGCACCGACGACCAGACGCTGTGCCCCTGCTGCGGCAGCCGGCCGACCGCCAGCGTGACCCGCATCGGCGCCGACGAATCGGGCCATCGCTACCTGGCCTGCTCGCTATGCAGCACGCAATGGCACATGGTGCGCATCAAGTGCTCGAACTGCCTGGGCACCCAGGGCATCACGTACCAGTCGCTGCGCGCGCTGACCGACGCCGATGCCGTGCGCGCCGGTGCGGTCGAGGGAGCGACCACCGCGGCCCGCGCCGTCGAGGTCGAGTCCTGCGCCGCCTGCCATCACTATCTCAAGATCGTGCACATGGAGCGCGACCCCGAGGTCGAGCCGGTCGCCGACGATCTCGCGTCGCTCACGCTCGACCTGCTCGCCAGCGACAGCGGCGAGACGCGCCACGGCGTCAACCTGATGCTCGTGTTCGGCGAGCCCGACGCGGCCGACGGCGGCGGGGGATAGCCGTGCCTGCTTTCGAGTCCATGGTCCATGGCTCGAAGGCGACGCCCCGGCAGTTGCCTTCGCTCGACCGTCTGCTCAAGCACGACGCCGTCGCCGCGGCCGGCGCCGGTCTCGGCCAGGCCTTTCTCGTCGACGAGGCGAGGCTGTTGCTGGCGGCGCTGCGCGAACGCGCCAGGGCCGGCACGCTCGACGCCGACGACGCCGGCGCCGACGCGATCGCGCGCGCCCTGGTCGTGCGCATCGGCGAGCGGCGCGCGCCGATGCTGCGCCCGGTGCTGAACCTCACCGGCATCGTCATCCACAGCAACCTCGGCCGGGCCGTCCTGGCCGACGCCGCGATCGCCCACATCGTCGCCACCGGCAGCGGCCCGACCAACCTCGAATTCGATCTCGCCACCGGCGAGCGCGGCGAGCGCGACAGCATCGTCGAGCGCCTGCTTTGCGAGATCACCGGCGCCGAGGCGGCGACGGTGGTCAACAACAACGCCGCTGCCGTGCTGCTGACGATCGCGGCGCTGGCGCACGGCCGCGAGGTGATCGTCTCGCGCGGCGAGCTGGTCGAGATCGGCGGCTCGTTCCGCATGCCCGACGTGATGGCCAGCGCCGGCGCCACGCTGGTCGAGGTCGGCACCACCAATCGCACGCATCTCGCCGACTACGAACGCGCCATCACCGAACGCACCGCGCTCATCATGAAGGTGCACACCAGCAACTACGCGGTCCAGGGTTTCACCGCCTCGGTCGGCGAGGCCGAGCTGTCGGTGCTGGCGAAGGCGCGCGGCGTGCCGCTCGCGACCGATCTCGGCAGCGGCTCGCTGGTCGACCTCTCGGCGTACGGCCTGCCGCGCGAGCCGCTGCCGCAGGAGATGCTTGACGCCGGTTGCGACATCGTGATGTTCTCCGGGGACAAGCTGCTCGGCGGCGCGCAGGCCGGCCTGATCGTCGGCCGGCACGTCGCGGTCGAGCGCATCCGGCGCTTCCCGATGAAGCGGGCCCTGCGCGTCTCCAAGCTGCCGCTGGCCGCGCTCGAAGCCACGCTCGCGCTCTACCGCGATCCGGCCCGGCTGACCGAGACGCTGCCGACGCTGCGCTGGCTGACGCGGCCACTCGACGACATCCGGGCTCTCGCCGAATCGCTCCGCCTGCCGATGGCCAAGGCGGTGGCGCCCGGGTTCGAGGTGTCGGTGGTCGCACTGCAGGGCCAGATCGGCTCCGGCTCGCTGCCGGTCGAGCGGCTCGCATCGGCCGGCCTGGCGCTGGACCCGTCGGGGCCAGGCAAGCGCGGGCACGGCACCGCGCTCGAGGCGCTCGGGCGGGCCCTGCGCTCGCTGCCGGTGCCGGTCATCGGCCGCATCGCCGGCGATCGCCTGTTGCTTGACCTGCGCTGCCTGGACACGGCCGAGCCGCTGCGCCGGCAGCTGCCGACTCTCGCCGCGGCGTTGCGCGACGCTGCCGCGGCGGAGTCGCCGTGATCGTCGGCACCGCCGGCCACATCGATCACGGCAAGACGACGCTGGTGCGCGCGCTCACCGGCGTCGACACCGACCGCCTGCCCGAGGAGAAGAAGCGCGGCATCAGCATCGAGCTCGGCTACGCCTACCTCGACGCCGAAGCCGGCGAGCAGCGCATCGGCTTCGTCGACGTGCCCGGCCACGAGCGCCTGGTCGCGACCATGCTCGCGGGCGCCACCGGCATCGACTTCGCGCTGTTGCTGATCGCTGCCGACGACGGCGTCATGCCGCAGACGCGCGAGCACCTGGCGGTGCTGTCGCTGCTCGGCATCCGACGCGGCGCCCTCGTCGTCACCAAGGCCGATCGCGTCGATGCGGCGCGGGTCGCGGGGGTGGTGCGCGAGGCCGAAGCGTTGATCCGCGGCACGTCGCTCGAGGACGCGCCGATGCACGTGGTGTCGGCCGTGTCGGGCGCCGGCATCGACGGCCTGCGTGCGTTGCTACGCGAAGCGGCCCATTTGTCCGAGTCGGCGCGTGACCCGGGCGCCGGCTTTCGTCTCGCGGTCGACCGCG
>CAZZVH010000224.1:0-6613 GCA_964657365.1 uncultured Burkholderiaceae bacterium | reverse complement strand
AGCGACGACCGCCGCAGTCGGAGCGGAGCACGCTGACCGACCGCTCCTTTGCCCGCTCGGTCTTCGCTGGCAGCGACGTTCTGCTGCGACTGCTGTGACCGACGTCAGCGTTTCTTCGAGCCGCCCAGGAGGGAGCCGAGCACGCCGCGGATGATCTCGCGGCCGACGCTCGAGCCCATGGTACGGACTGCTGAGCGTGCTGCGGATTGGGCGAGGCCTTCGTGCTTGCCGCCGCGCGGGCCGGTGCTGCCGAAGAGGACGTCCTTGAGGCCGTCGAACAGGCCGCCGCTGGAGGATCCTGCAGCGGGTGCGCCTGCTGCGGCGCCCGGTGCTCGAGCGGCGTACGGGGAGTCGCCGCTCTGCAGGGCGCGGCCCTTGAGCTTTTCGTAGGCCGATTCGCGATCGACGGTCTTTTCGTAGACACCGGCCACCAGCGAGCCGGCGATGAGTGCTTGCCGTTCCTCCGTGCTGATCGGGCCGATGCGGCTGGCCGGCGGGACGACGAAGACGCGCTGCGTCACGCTCGGGCGTCCCTTGTCGTCGAGCAGGCTGACCAGGGCCTCGCCGGTGCCGAGCTCGGTGATCGCGGCTTCGATGTCGAGGCCGGGGTTCGCGCGCATCGTGCTCGCCGCCGCCTTCACCGCCTTCTGGTCGCGCGGCGTGAAGGCGCGCAGGGCGTGCTGCACGCGGTTGCCGAGCTGGGCCAGGACGCCGTCGGGCACGTCGAGCGGGTTCTGCGTCACGAACCAGACGCCGACGCCCTTGCTGCGCACCAGCCGCACGATCAGCTCGATGCGGTCGAGCAGCACCTTCGGGGCTTCGTCGAAGAGCAGGTGCGCCTCGTCGAAGAAGAAGACGAGCTTGGGCTTGTCCGGGTCGCCGATCTCTGGGAGCCGCTCGTAGAGCTCGGAGAGCATCCAGAGCAGGAAGGTGGCGTAGAGGCGGGGGCTTGTCATCAGCTTGTCGGCCGCGAGGATGTTGACCAGGCCCTGCTGCTTGCCGCCGACTGTCACGGTCTGCATGAAATCGGCGATGTCGAGCATCGGCTCGCCGAAGAACCTGTCGCCGCCCTGGGCGTCGATCTGCATCAGGCCGCGCTGGATCGCGCCGATGCTGGCCGCGCTGACGTTGCCGTACTCGGTGGTGAAGGTGGAGGCGTTGTCGCCCACGTGCTGCAGCATCGCGCGCAGGTCTTTCAGGTCGAGCAGCAGGAGGCCGTTGTCGTCGGCGATCTTGAACACCAGCTGCAGCACGCCGGCCTGGACGTCGTTGAGATCGAGCATGCGGCCGAGCAGCAGCGGCCCCATGTCGCTGACCGTCGCTCGCACCGGGTGGCCCTGCGCCCCCTTGTCGTCGGCGTAGACATCCCACAGCGTGGCCGGGCAGGCGGCAGGCACGGGCGCCTCGATGCCGCGTTCGGCGAGCAGCGCGGCCATCTTCGGGCCCACGGCGCCTGGCTGCGTGATGCCGGCCAGGTCGCCCTTCACGTCGGCCATGAACACCGGCACGCCGCGCTGGCTGAAGGCCTGCGCGATGGTCTGCAGCGTCACCGTCTTGCCGGTGCCGGTGGCGCCGGTGACGAGCCCGTGGCGGTTCGCCATCTCCGGCAGCAGGAAGCATTCGAGCGCGTCGTGCTTGGCCACCAGGATCGGGTCGCTCATCCGCTTTCCTTCGCGCCGAGAGGGGCCTCGGTAAGATTGCGGTCAGTCTATCGAACAACGAAAGCGCCGCGCACCCGCGCCGCGCCCTGCAGGGAGCCTCATGGCCGGTCATTCCAAGTGGGCGAACATCCAGCACCGGAAGGGCCGCCAGGACGAGAAGCGCGGCAAGGTCTGGACACGCCTGATCCGCGAGATCGTGGTCGCCGCGCGCCAGGGCGGCGGCGATCTCGCCATGAATCCGCGCCTGCGCCTGGCGGTCGAGAAGGCCAAGGGCTCGAACATGCCCGCCGACACGATCAAGAAGAACGTCGACAAGGCCACCGGCAACCTCGAAGGCGTCGACTACGAGGAGATCCGCTACGAGGGCTACGGCATCGGCGGCGCGGCGGTGATCGTCGATTGCGTCACCGACAACCGCGTCCGCACCGTCGCCGAGGTGCGGCACGCCTTCAGCAAGTACGGCGGCAACCTCGGCACCGAAGGCTCGGTGGCGTTCCAGTTCAAGCACTGCGGCCAGTTCGTGTTCGCGCCCGGCACCGATGAAGACAAGGTCATGGAAGTGGCGCTCGAGGCCGGCGCCGAGGACGTGATCAACGACGACGACGGCGCCATCGAGGTGATCTCGGCGCCGTTCGAGTTCGAGGCCATGCAGCAGGCGCTCGAGGCTGCCGGCCTGAAAGCCGACCACGCCGAAGTGACGATGCGGCCCGAGAACCTGATTCCCCTCCAGGGCGAGGACGCCGAGCGGATGCAGAAGCTGCTCGACGTCATCGAGGACCTCGACGACGTGCAGGCCGTGTTCCACAACGCCGAGATCGGATCGTGAACGCGACCGGGCCGGCGCCGGGCCGCCCCAAGCCGGCCCGCGCCCCCTCGGGGGGCAGCGCCGCGGCGAATGCCGCAAGCGTGGGGGCACCATGAAAGTTCTGGTGATCGGCGGAGGGGGCCGCGAGCATGCGCTGGCCTGGAAGCTGGCGCGCTCGCCGAAGGTGCAGACGGTGTTCGTCGCCCCGGGCAACGCCGGCACGGCGGCCGAGCCGTCGGTGAAGAACGTCGCCATCGCCGATCTCGAGAAGCTCGCCGACTTCGCGGCGCACGAGCGGGTGGCGCTGACCGTGGTCGGGCCGGAAGCCGCGCTCGCCGCCGGCGCCGTCGACATCTTCCGCGCCAGGGGCCTGCGCATCTTCGGGCCGACCAGGGCCGCCGCCCAGCTCGAGAGCTCGAAGGCGTTCGCCAAGGCCTTCATGGCGCGCCACGCGATCCCGACGGCGGGGTACGTGGTCTTCGAGGACGCCGCGGCCGCGAAGGCGCATATCGACGCCGCACCGTTGCCCATCGTCGTCAAGGCCGACGGCCTCGCCGCCGGAAAGGGCGTGGTCGTGGCGACGACGCACGACGAGGCCCGCGCCGCCGTCGACGCCATGCTCGGCAGCGGCAAGGCGGGCAGCGGCGCCCGAGTCGTCATCGAGGAATTCCTCGACGGCGAGGAGGCCAGCTTCATGGTCCTCTGCGACGGCAGGAGCGTGCTCCCGCTGGCCACCAGCCAGGACCACAAGCGCATCGGCGACGGCGACACCGGCCCGAACACCGGCGGCATGGGTGCGTACTCGCCGGCCCCGGTGGTCACGCCCAACGTGCATGCGCGCGTCATGCACGAGATCGTCCTGCCGACCATCGAGGGCATGGCCGCAGACGGCGTGCCGTTCAGCGGCTTTCTCTACGTCGGCCTGATGATCGACGCGCAGGGCGGCGCGAAGACGGTCGAGTTCAACTGCCGTCTCGGCGATCCGGAGACGCAGCCCATCCTGATGCGCCTGAAGAGCGACCTGTTCGACGTGCTCATGCACGCCACTGCCAACGATCCCGCCCAGCCGCTCGCCGACGTCGAGCTGCAATGGGACCGGCGCGTGGCGCTCGGTGTCGTCATGGCGGCCAGCGGCTATCCGGGCGATCCGCAGACGGGCGATCCGATCGCCGGGCTGCCCGCCGACAGCGAGGACGTGAAGGTGTTCCATGCGGCGACGGCCGCGCGCGACGGCATGCCGGTGACAGCGGGTGGCCGCGTGCTCTGCGTCACCGCGCTCGGCGACTCGACGCGGCTGGCGCAGCAACGCGCCTACGAGATCGTCCGCGGCATCTCGTTCGCCGGCGCGCAGTACCGCCGCGACATCGGCCAACGGGCATTGAAGCGGTGAGGCCCCCACGCTCACTTCGTTCACTGCCCCCCGAGGGGGCGCGCGTCGCCCTTGGGGCGGCCCGGCGGGCACCGCGGTGAGCGCAGACGCCGTCCGGCAATACCTGCTCGGCCTGCAGGACCGCATCGTCGCGGCGATGGAAGCGGAGGGCGGCGACGCTTTCCTCACCGACCGCTGGCAACGCGAACCGGGAGGCAAGCTCGAGGGCGAGGGCATCTCGCGGCTGGTCGAGGGCGGCGGCCTGCTCGAGCGCGCGGGTTGCAGCTTCTCGCACGTGAAGGGCCAGGCCCTGCCCGCGTCGGCGACGCAGCATCGCGGCGCCGAGCTTGCCGGGGCGCCGTTCGAGGCCATGGGCGTGTCGCTGGTCTTCCACCCGCGCAACCCGTACGTGCCGACCGTGCACATGAACGTGCGCATGCTGCAGGCCACGCCGGCGAGCGGCGCGCCCTCGGTCTGGTTCGGCGGCGGCATGGACCTGACGCCCTACTACGGCTTCGACGCCGACGCGCAGCACTTCCACGCCACCAACCGCGACGCCCTCGCGCCGTTCGGCGTCGACGCCTATCCGCGCTACAAGCGCTGGTGCGACGAATACTTCTTCCTCAAGCACCGCAACGAGCCGCGCGGCATCGGCGGCGTCTTCTTCGACGACGTCTCCGAAGGCGGATTCGATGTCAGCTTCGCCCTGATGCGCGCGGTCGGCGACGCCTTCCTGCCCGCCTACCTGCCGATCCTGCAGCGCCGCCGCGACACGCCGTACGGCGAGCGCCAGCGCGATTTCCAGACCTACCGGCGCGGCCGCTACGTCGAGTTCAACCTGGTGTTCGACCGCGGCACGCTGTTCGGCCTGCAGTCGGGCGGCCGCACCGAGAGCATCCTGATGTCGATGCCGCCTGTCGTCACCTGGCGCTACGACTGGAAGCCGGAGCCCGGATCGCCGGAAGCTCGCCTCTACAGCGATTTCCTGCGCCCGCGCGACTGGGCCGACCATGCGGACCACGGCGGCCAGGCCGGCGAGACGGCGACGTGAGAGCGACGCGTTGAGCCGGATCGGCGTCTTCGGCGGCAGCTTCGATCCGGTTCACGACGCCCATCTAGCGCTCGCCAGGACGGCGCTCGAGCAGCTGGCGCTCGACGAGGTGCGCTGGATTCCGGTCGGCCATGCCTGGCAGAAGACGCGGCAGCTCGCCGATGCCGCCGACCGCGAGGCGATGGTGCGGCTGGCGATCGACGGCGAGCCGCGTTTCGTGCTCGACCGGTCCGAGCTGCGCCGGCCCGGCATCAGCTACACGCTCGACACGGTGCGCGAGCTGGCGGCCGCGCATCCGGGCGACGACCTGGTGCTGATCCTCGGCCAGGACCAGTACGCCAGCCTGCACACCTGGCGCGACTGGCGCGAGCTGCTCGGTCTCGTCTCGCTGGCCATCGCCGGCCGGCCGGGCGCCCTCGCGACGGTCGATCCGCTGGTCGCGCAGACCGCCCAGGAGGCGGTGCGACTGCCGATGATGGACATCTCGTCGACGGAAGTGCGCCGCCGCGTCGCCGCAGGGGAGTCGATCGCGGGTCTCGTGCCCGCCACAGTGGCGCGTTATATTGAGGAACGCCGCCTCTATCTCTAGTTCGCGAGCAGCGAACCAAGAGAGCGTGGGGGCACCATCATCACCAGGAGCTGAATGGACATTCGCAAGCTGCAGCGCGTCATCGTCGATGGTCTGGAGGACGTCAAGGCCCAGAACATCGTTGTCTTCAACACCGAGCATCTCTCGTCGCTCTTCGAGCGCGTGATCATCGCTTCGGGAACGAGCAACCGGCAGACGAAATCGCTGGCAGCGAGCGTCCGTGATGCGGTCCGGGGGATCGGTGAGCCTCCCCCGCGCACCGAGGGCGAGGCCAACGGCGAATGGATCATCGTCGACTGCGGCGCCGCCGTCGTCCACGTCATGCAGCCGGCCATCCGCGAGTACTACCACCTCGAGGAGCTGTGGGGCGAGAAGCCGGTCAAGATGAAGATCGAGTCGCTGACGCCGCGGCTCGTCAAGGCGGCGCCGGTGGCGCGCGAGCGCGCGTCGGCCCGCGGTGCAGGCACGGCGCGTGCGGCGCCGGCGAAGAAGACCAAGCCCGCGACCAAGGCGGCGCCGGCCAAACGGCTGGCCGCCGCGAAGAAGGCGGCATCGCCGCGCACGCCGACGCCGGCCAAGCGCGCGCCGGCCAAGCGGATCGGCATCCTTCGCGTCAACGAGGCCAACGGCGTGGTCCGGACGGTGGGGGCCGCGAAGTCGGTGCGTCCGGCAGCGCGTCCGGCGGCGAAGCGCGCAGCGCCGAAGCGCTGAGTTCGGCCGGTGCGTCGGCCGACCGTGCGGCCGTGCTGACACACTGACCGGATGAAGCTGTTCCTTGTCGCCGTCGGGACGCGGCCGCCGGCCTGGGCCGACACCGCCTTCGAAGACTACGCGAAGCGCTTTCCACCGGAGATGCGGCTCGAGCTCAAGGCCGTGAAGGCCGAGACCCGCGACTCGCGCACGGCCGCGCAGCTGATGGCCGCCGAGGCGAAACGCATCGAGGCGGCGTTGCCGCGCGGCGCGCGTCTGATCGCTCTCGACGAGCACGGTGCCCGATCGACGACGAAGCAGCTCGCCGACCGCCTGCTCGACTGGCAGCGCGACGGCCGCGACGTGGCCCTGGTCGTCGGCGGCCCGGACGGGTTCGACCCGGCATTGAAGGCGCGCTGCGACGAGAGCCTGCGCCTGTCGGACCTGA
>CAZZVH010000223.1:0-6617 GCA_964657365.1 uncultured Burkholderiaceae bacterium | reverse complement strand
TGACGCTGCTGGCGCGCTTCGACGAACGCCATGTGCAGACTGACTTCCAACTCTTGCGCAATCATGCGGACTCCATAGTGCATTGCAGCGGGTGACCGCCGCGTCTTGCAGCGGCGAGCACGAGCTCGACCTTGGTGGCTGCGACGTCCTTCGAGAACACACCGCAGACGCCGCGGCCTTCGTGATGGATCTTGAGCATGATCTGCGTCGCAGTCTCGAGATCGCGGTTGAAATATTCCTGCAGGACCATCACGACGAACTCCATCGGCGTGTAGTCGTCGTTGAGCAGGACGACCTGGTACATCTTCGGCGGCTCGGTCTTCTGGGTCTTGCGCTCGACCACAACCGCACCCTGGCCGTCGTCCGGGCGGGGCGGCCTGGTGACTGGCGGAGCCGGCGGTGGCGGCTGTTCGGAGGGCATCAATTCATTCTATCGACTTGGCGCGCTGGCGCTGCATGTGGATGCATATTGGCCTCAGGCAGGAGTTCACAAGGGAGGCGGCGGCCGTGCGCTTTGCCGGGCTGTTCCCACACACGGACAGAGATGGTGACGACGGTTGCCGCCGAAAGCCCGCCATTCGGCGGGGTCCGCCGCCGCCGCGCCATGAAAAAAGCCCGCCGGTCGGGCGGGCTCTCGAGGGCGCCGGGGCCGGTCACATGTGGTCGATCATCACTTGGCCGAAGCCGGAGCACGACACCTGGGTGGCGCCGTCCATCAGGCGGGCGAAGTCGTACGTGACCTTCTTCGAGAGGATCGACTTCTCCATCGAGCTGATGATGAGGTCGGCCGCTTCGATCCAGCCCATGTGGCGCAGCATCATTTCCGCGGACAGGATCTCGGAGCCGGGATTGACGTAGTCCTTGCCGGCGTACTTGGGCGCGGTGCCGTGGGTCGCCTCGAACATCGCGACCGAATCGCTCATGTTGGCGCCCGGCGCGATGCCGATGCCGCCCACCTGGGCGGCCAGCGCGTCGGAGACGTAGTCGCCGTTGAGGTTGAGCGTGGCGATGACGGAATACTCGGCCGGCCGCAGCAGGATCTGCTGCAGGAACGCGTCGGCGATGACGTCCTTGACGATGATCTCCTTGCCGTTCTTCGGGCTCTTGAACTTGCACCACGGGCCGCCGTCGATCGGCTCGGCGCCGAATTCCTTCTGGGCGAGCGCGTAGCCCCAGTCGCGGAAGCCGCCTTCCGTGAACTTCATGATGTTGCCCTTGTGCACCAGCGTCACAGAGGGCTTCTCGTTGTCGATCGCGTACTGGATGGCCTTGCGCACCAGACGCTCCGTGCCCTCGACCGAGACCGGCTTGATGCCGATGGCCGAGGTGTTCGGGAACCGGATCTTCTTGACGCCGAACTGCTCCTGCAGGATCTTGATGAGCTTCTTCGCGTTCTCGCTGCCGGACTCGAACTCGATGCCGGCATAGATGTCTTCGGAGTTCTCGCGGAAGATCACCATCGCGGTCTTCTCGGGCGCCTTCACAGGCGAAGGCACGCCCTTGAAGTACTGGATCGGCCGCAGGCAGACGTACAGATCGAGCTCCTGGCGAAGCGCGACGTTCAGGGAACGGATGCCGCCGCCGACGGGTGTCGTCAGCGGGCCCTTGATCGAGACGACGTATTCCTTGACGGCAGCGAGCGTCTCGGCCGGCATCCACACGTCGGGGCCGTAGATCCTGGTCGACTTCTCTCCGGCATAGACCTCCATCCAGTGGATCTTCTTCTTGCCGGCATAGGCCTTCGCGACCGCGGCATCGACCACCTTGATCATCACCGGCGTGATGTCGACGCCCGTGCCGTCGCCCTCGATGAACGGAATGACCGGCTGATCGGGGACGTTGAGGGAGAAGTCCGCGTTGACGGTGATCTTCTGCCCGCCTTCGGGCACCTTGATGTGCTGATACATGAGAATGGGGCTCCGCTGGCGTTGCCGTGTGCAACCGCAAACCCGAAATTCTAAGTCGGATGTCGAACGATGAACCAGAGACTACGAACCTGGCTGGCGTTGGCCGCCATGGGTTTCGCTTTCGCCGCATCGGCGCAGACGGGCCCGCAGTCGCTGCCGGCGATCCGGCTGAGCGTCGGCATCCGCTACATCAATGCCGAGCTCGCACAGACCGACGATCAACGTGAAGTGGGGCTGATGTTCCGCAAGTCGATGGGCACCAACGACGGCATGATCTTCGTGTTCGACCGACCGGGGCAGCAGTGCTTCTGGATGAAGAACACGCTGATTCCACTCGATGTCGCCTTCATCGGCGACGACGGCGCGATCATCAACATCGACCAGATGGCGGCGCAGACGCTCGACAGCCATTGCTCGGAAAAGCCCGCGCGCTACGTCCTCGAGATGAACGACGGCTGGTTCGCCAAGCGCGGCATCCGCGCCGGCCAGAAGATCAAGGGACTGCCGCCGATCCACTGAGACGCGGCCCGTCCGGGGGCCGCGCCGTCAGCGGCGATCAGGCGAAGTTCTTCGCCGCGAAATCCCAGTTCACGAGCGACCCGAGGAAGCTCTCGGCCCACTTCGGCCGCGCGTTGCGGTAGTCGATGTAGTAGGCATGCTCCCACACGTCGATCGTGAGCAACGCCTTGTCGGCGGTGGTCAGCGGCGTGCCGGCGGCGCCCATGTTGACGATGTCGACGCTGCCGTCGGCTTTCTTGACGAGCCAGGTCCAGCCGGAGCCGAAGTTGCCGATCGCGCTCTTGGCGAAGGCTTCCTTGAACGCCGCGTAGCTCGACCACTTCGCCTTGATGGCGTCGGCCAGCGGGCCGGTGGGCTCGCCGCCTCCGCTCGGCTTCATGCAGTTCCAGAAGAAGGTGTGGTTCCAGATCTGGGCGGCGTTGTTGTAGATGCCGCCGGTCGCCTTCTTGACGATGTCCTCAAGGGCCATCGCCTCGAACTCGGTGCCCTTCTGGAGATTGTTCAGGTTGTCGACGTAGGCCTTGTGGTGCTTCCCGTAGTGGTACTCCAGCGTCTCCTTGCTGAGGCTGGGGGCCAGGGCGTCCATCGGGTACGGCAGGGGCGGCAGGGTATGTTCCATGACTTCCTCTCGAGCGTGTGGGTGCGAATCGATTTGCGTGGCGACGATTGTTGCAGCAATCCGGAGATCCCCGCTCAGGAGGCCGGCCGGCCCGCCCCCGGGCGCACCGCCGCGACGACCACGTCCGCCTGGCCGTCGGCCAGCGTGGCGAGCAGCGGCTGCTGCCTCTCCATGCCCGCGATCGACGTCACCGGGCGCCCCGACGCATCGGTCAGCATCGCATAGCCTCGCGCCAGCACGCGGTGCGGATCGACGGCGGCCAGCCTTGTCGCGGCGGCCCCGAGGCGATGGGTCGTCCGTGCGGCGACCAGCGTCAGCGCATTGGCGTGTCGGCTGCCGGCCGCGTCGAGCCTTGCCCGGTCGACCGCGATCCGGCGGTTCGCGGCATTGGCCAGCCGCTGCGACAGCAGATCGAGCAGGTGCGTCCGGCGGCGCACCAGCTCACCGGGCCGCGCCAGGCGCAGCGCGTTGCGGTCGAGCCGCTGCGCCGCGGCATCGAGCAGCGCATGCAGGCGGCGCGTCAGCGCCGCGTCGTGCGCCGCCAGGGTCTCGAGCGCCGACGACGTCTGCGCCGCCACGAGTTCGGCAGCGGCGGTCGGCGTCGCCGCACGCACGTCGGCGGCCAGGTCGGCCAGGGTCACGTCGGTCTCGTGGCCGACGCCGCTGATCACCGGCATCGGCGCGGAGCGGATCGCGCGGACGACGCACTCCTCGTTGAAGGCCCACAGGTCTTCGAGCGACCCGCCGCCGCGGCAGACGATGAGCACATCGACCTCGGCCCGCGCGCCGGCGGCTTCGATCGCATCGCACAGCGCCGAGGGCGCTTCACTGCCCTGCACCAGGCTCGGGTAGACCACCACCGAGACGTGGGGCGACCGTCTCGCGAGGGTCGTGGCGACATCGTGGAGAGCCGCTCCGCCCAGCGACGTGACGACCCCGATCCGGGTCGCGAAGCTCGGCAGCGCACGCTTGCCGGCAGCATCGAACAGGCCCTCGGCCTCGAGCTTGGCACGCAGCCGCAGGAAGCGCTCGTACAAGGCGCCGGAGCCGCTGCGCTGCATCGATTCGACGATGAACTGCAACTCGCCGCGCGGTTCGTAGACCGCCAGCCGGCCGCGCAGCTCGACCGCGTCGCCCTCCCTGGCGTCGAAGCCGCTGAGCTGTGCTGCGCGGCGGAACATCGCGCAGCGCAGGGTCGCGCCCGTGTCGGGATCCTTGAGGTTGAAGTAGCAATGGCCGCTGCCTGCCCGCGTGAAGCCCGAGATCTCGCCTTGCACCGTGCAGGCCGGAAAACTGCTCTGCAGCATCGATGCGACCGTGCCGATCAGGTCGCCGACGCTCCATGCCGCACGCGCCGTCCTGGCGAACAGGGCCTCAGCCACGGGCAGATCCAGCGCGGGCGCGGCCCGACAACTCCACAGCCGCGCCAATGCTGGCTGCAATGCCCCTGTTGCCAGCGCACCGCACGGGGCTGCGATGCAAGCTGTTGATTTCAAACGGTTTACTTGTGCTCAAAAGTACAGCAATCCATTCGATAGCGCGCCAATGCTGAGCGCGCGGTGTGCAGACACAGGGTTGTCCACAAAGTTGTCCACGGTTGCGGTGGACGGGTCGTGCATGCAGCACGGGTTCGGCGATCACGACATGGCGCGAGAGGCCGACGGGTGCGATGGCCGCAGGATCGCACGCCATAATCCGCGCGCAGCACGAGCACTCGCGTGCCTGGACGGTCGCAGGAAAGGGCCACATTGTTTTCGATACTACAAGCGGCCGGCTGGCCGATCCTGCCGCTGCTGATCTGCTCGGTCGCAGCCCTGGCACTGGTGATCGAGCGCCTGTCGAGCCTTCGGCGCATGCGCGTCGCGCCCGCGCGTCTGCTCGACGAAGTGATCTCGGTGACGCGCGCCCACCTGCCCCCGTCCGACGTCGTCAACAAGCTCGCCGACAACTCGGTCCTGGGCACGGTGCTGGCGTCGGGATTGCGTGCCGTCATCGCCGAGCCGCGCATCACCGAGCCGGCCTTGCGCAACACCTTCGAGACGGCCGGTCGCGCCGCCGTGCACCGTCTGGAGCGCTACCTCAACACCCTCGGCACGATCGCGTCGGCCGCGCCCCTGCTCGGCCTCATGGGCACCGTCATCGGCATGATCGAGATCTTCGGATCGCAGGCGCCCGGCGGCGGCAGCAACCCGGCGCTGCTGGCCCACGGCATCTCGGTGGCGCTCTACAACACCGCGTTCGGGCTCATGATCGCGATCCCCTCGCTGATGTTCTACCGGTACTTCCGCGGCCTCGTCGATGCCTACACGCTCGACATGGAGCAGGCCACCGACCGGCTGGTCCCGCACCTGATGCGCTTCGCCATGCCGCGCGGCTGAGGCGCCGACCGCGATGAACTTCCGCAGGCCCAAGCCCGAAGAGCCGGAGATCAACCTGATCCCGTTCATCGACGTGCTGCTCGTGATCCTGATCTTCCTGATGCTGTCGACGACGTATTCGAAGTTCACCGAGCTGCAGATCTCGTTGCCGGTGGCCGACGCCGACCAGGCGCGCGACCGGCCCCACGAGATCATCGTCGCGGTCTCGGCCGACGGCCGCTACGCGGTCAACCGCAAGCCGGTCGATGGCCGCAGCGTCGAGGCGCTGACCACCGAGCTCACCGCGGCCGCCGGCGGCTCGAGCGACATGGTGCTCATCATCTCCGCCGATGCGACCGCCGCCCACCAGAGCGTCATCAACGTGATGGACGCGGCGCGCCGGGCCGGTCTCGCGAAGCTCACCTTCGCGACGCAGTCGAGCGGCGACGCGAACCGCTAGGCATGGCGCAGCGCGGGCAGGCCGGCCTCTCGGCGCGGCTCGCACGCGGCCTGCCCCGCGTCTGGGAATCGCGCGGCGCGGCGTCGACCGCGCTGCTGCCCCTGGCCTGGATCTTCGCGGCGATCGCGGCGTCGCGCCGCTGGCTGTATCGGCGCGGCATCGTCGCCGCGGGCGAGTTGCCGGCGCGTGTCGTGGTGGTCGGCAACCTCGTCGCGGGCGGCGCCGGCAAGTCGCCGGCGGTGATCGCGATCGTCGCGGCGCTGCGCGAGCAGGGATGGACGCCGGGCATCGTCTCGCGCGGCTACGGCCGAAGCAGCGACGCGGTCGTGGAGGTCGATCCGAAGGTGCCCGACACGCAGCGCACGGGCGACGAGCCGCTCGTGCTGGCGCGCCGAACGGGCGTTCCCGTGGTCGTGGGCCGCGATCGGCTCGCCGCCGGGCATGCGCTGCTCCAGTCGCATCCGGACACCGACGTCATCGTCTGCGACGACGGCCTGCAGCATCTCGCGCTCGAGCGAGATCTGGAAGTCGTCGTCTTCGACGAGCGCGGCGCCGGCAACGGCCGGCTGTTGCCGTCGGGCCCGCTGCGCCAGACACTCGCCAGCTGGAGCGCGACGAGCGCGTCGCACCTGCCGGGGCGGCCTCCCCGCGGCGCCGCGAACGATCGGCGCCAGCCGCCGGCGCGCATCGTCCTCTACAACGCCGACAAGCCGACCACGCCGCTGCCCGGCTTCACCTCGAGCCGGCGTCTGGCT
>CAZZVH010000222.1:0-6627 GCA_964657365.1 uncultured Burkholderiaceae bacterium | reverse complement strand
TCGACGGTCTCGATCGTCAGCGGCTGGCCTGCTTTCCAGGCGACGGCGGCGCGTGTCTTCATGCGGGGAGTCTTCTTTCCTTGGTGGCTGTTGGTGAAGCTGGTCAGAGCAGCTGGTCGGAGACGAACCAGCCCAGCAGGCGGTTGTGCAGCCGCAGCCAGAACGTCGACTCGGGCTCGACGCTGAGCACGATCTCCTTGTCGTCCTGGATCGTCAGCCACTGCAGGTTCGTCGTCTTCGGCGCGAAGCGGACGCGGTAGGCGCTCTCGAGCTTGCTGATGTTGATCACGCGCAGCAGCTCCTTGGCCAGCGCCGGGCTGTCGATGAACATGCCGAACTCGGTGTTGGTGCTGGCCGAGCGCGGGTCGAGGTTCATGGAGCCGATGAAGATCAGGCGCTTGTCGATCACTGCCGTCTTCGCGTGCAGCCGGCCGAGCGACGTGCCGAACATGCCGAGCCGCTTGGTCGTCTGGGTGCGGGTCGGGCTCAGCTCGTAGAGGTCGACGCCGGCGCTCAGCATCGCCGGGCGGTAGCGCGAGTAGCCGTTGTGCACCAGCGGCTCGTCGGTCGCGGCCAGCGAGTTGGTGATCACGGTGACCTTCACGTGCTCGTCCTCGAGCTTGTGGAACGACACCACGCCGGCGTCGCCCGGGATCATGTACGGGGAGGTGAGCACGAGATCGGTCTTGGCCTGCCAGACCTGCATCATCACGTCGTTCGTGACGCTCGTCTCGTAGGCGACCTTCGAGTTCTGCGACAGCAGCTTGTCGGGCGGGTCGGCGAACGCGCGCGCCTTGCCCCATTCGAGGCCGACCTGGCCCGAATCCAGGTCTTCGCTCAGCGGGCCGTAGCCGAGCACGTCGGTGGTGGGCGGGTCGATCGGCAGGGAGGGCGGAAGGGCCGCCATCGTCGAATCGAAGCCCTTGCGCCGCTCCGCCAGGTCGCCGAGCGGCTCGCCGACGGTCTCGATCGGGAACACGACCTCGCTGTTCCAGTAGCGGTCGAAGATGGCCGACATGTCCTTGACGACGGCGCCCATCACGAAGGCGTCCATGTCGACGAAGTTCGATTCGGCGCTGCGCGTGAAGTATTCGTCGGCGATGTTGCGGCCGCCGACCACGGCCATCACGCCGTCGGCCAGGAACATCTTGTTGTGCATGCGGTGGTTGAGCCGCCCGAAATCGAACAGCGAGGCCGTGTAGCGCCCGGCCACGCCTGCACCGCGCGCGCAGCAGAACGGGTTGAACAGGCGCACCTCGAGATTGGGGAACGAGGCCAGGCCGCGCAGCAGCCCGTCGGTGTGCGTGGTGTAGAGGTCGTCGACGAGCAGGCGCACGCGCACGCCGCGCACGGCGGCGTCGCGCAGGGCGGACATCAGGAGCCGGCCGGTCTCGTCGTTCTCGAACTGGTAGTACTGGACATCGAGCGACGAGGTCGCCCGTTGCGCGAGCTGGATCCGCGTGTCGAGCGAGTAGGCGCCGAGCGGCATCAGGCGGACGCCGGTCTGGTCGTCGCCCGGCGACGAGGCCCGCGCCGTGCGCACGAGCGGGCTCCCTGCGTTCAGCGGCAGCGCGCTCGAATCCGACTTGCCGATGTTGACGGGAAGCGTGCCGCAACCCGCCGCGGCGACGGCGACGAAGGCGGCGACGGTGAGTGCGAGAGCGCCCCGAACGAGGCGGCCGAGCCCATCGAACGGTCGATTCTCGTAAGATGAAGAACGCGCTAGACCGGAGTCCGCCATGCGAAAGATCCCAGCGTTCATGTGGTTGTTGCTCTCTGCGACGACATCGTCTTACGCAGCACTCGATGTCGGAGATGCAGCGCCGAACTTTACAGCGCAGGCCGCGCTCGCCGGCAAAGTGTTCAAGTTCTCGCTCGCCGATTCCCTGGCCAAAGGGCCGGTGGTGCTCTATTTCTTTCCGGCGGCCTTCTCGGTCGGCTGCTCGATCGAGGCCCACGAGTTCGCCGAATCGATCCCGAAGTTCGAGGCCATGGGCGCCACCGTGATCGGCGTCTCGAACGACGACATCGACACGCTCGGCAAGTTCTCGGTGCAGGCCTGCCAAGGGCGCTTTCCGGTCGCGTCCGACCAGACGCAGAGCATCATGAAGTCGTACGACGCGGTGATGATGACCCGGCCGGACTACGCCAACCGCATCTCCTACGTGATCGCGCCGAACGGCAAGGTCATCTACGACTACCAGAGCCTGAACCCGAGCCGGCACGTCGAGAAGACGCTCGCCGCCATCAAGGACTGGACCCAGTCCAAACCCAAACCCTGAGCTGCAGCCATGGCCTCACGTCTCTCCGCCGGCCAGTTCGGCATCGCCTACGGCGCGGTGCTTCTCGCCGTGGTCGTGCTCGATGCGATCTGGCTCGGCTTCATCGCCAGGGATCTCTACAAGCGCGAGATGGGCAGCCTGATGGCCGACCCCGTGCGCATCGCGCCCGCGGCTGCCTTCTACCTGCTGTATCCGCTCGCCGTCGTCTATCTCGTGCTGGCGGCCGAGCCGAGTGGCTGGCTCGAGGCGCTCGTGCGCGCGGCCGTGCTGGGCCTCGCGGCCTACGGCGCCTACGACCTGACCAACATGTCGGTGGTGCGCAACTGGCCCGTGTCGCTCAGCCTGATCGACTGGGCCTGGGGCTTCGTCGCGACCTCGATCGCGGGCATGGCCGGCTACTGGGCGACCTGGGGCCGCGGCTGACGCGAATTGCGCACGGAACTTGCGATCGCACGATGCGCGTGCGCTGCGTTGCGGTCGCACACTCGAGCGCACAGCCAGGAAGCCGCCATGCCACGTTCCGCCGCCATCCGCCGCCCACTCGCCCTCTACGCCGCCGGGCAGGCCAGCGTCCTCGCCGGTGCCTGGGCCATGCACGAGACCGGGTCCATGCTGCCGATGGCGCTCGCCGCCTCCGCCTGCCTGATGCTGACGGCGCCGCTGGTGCGCCACTTCCTGGCCGGCCGATCACGCTGATCAGCCTCGTGTAGGAGCCGCCTCACGAGGCAGGCGGCACTCAGACGACCCGTCGGGGCGGTGGCAGCCGCTTCGGCACCGTTGTGTCGACGCGCATTCTTCGCTCTTCGAACTTCAGGAGCGAGCGAATGGAAACGACAACGAACTCGATGGTCACCGGCCTGTTTCGCGACCGCGACAGCGCCGAGCGCGCCTACCAGTCCATCTCCGACCGCGGCTACGGCCGCGACGACGTCAATCTGGTGATGTCCGACGACACCCGGACAAGGCACTTCACAGGCACCACCGACGGTCGCGAGACCGAGCTCGGTAACAAGGCGGCCGAAGGTGCGGGCATCGGCGGTGCGATCGGCGGCAGCCTCGGCGCGATCGCGGCGGCCATCGCCGCCGTTGGCACCAGCATCGCCCTCCCAGGGCTCGGCCTCGTCATCGCCGGCCCACTGGCCGCGGCCATCGCCGGTGCTGGCGCTGGCGCGGCGACCGGCGGAATCGTCGGTGCGCTGATCGGCTGGGGCATCCCCGAAGAGCGCATCAAGGCCTACGACCAGGGCATCCGCGACGGCGGCATCCTGATGGCGGTGCGCCCGCGCAGCGACGAGGACGCCAGCTTCTTCGAGAACTCGTGGAAGAGCAACCGCGGCGAGCAGGTCTACCGCTGACCCTCCAGCTGCGACGCCCGGCTTCGGCCGGGCGCGCGGCTCACTTCGGGTTGACCTCGAGCAGCTCGATCTCGAAATTCAACGTGGCGCCCGGCGGAATCGTTCCGCCGGCGCCACGTTCGCCGTAGGCGATCGACGCCGGGCACACCAGCTGTGCCTTGCCGCCCGGCTTCATCATCTGCACGCCTTCGGTCCAGCACTTGATGACGTGGTTGAGCGGGAATGTCGCCGGCTCGTTGCGCGCGTACGAGCTGTCGAACTCGCGGCCGTCCGGGAAGGTGCCGCGGTAGTTGACCTTGACGTTGTCGGTCGCCGTCGGGCTCGTGCCGTGGCCTTCCCGGAGCGACTTGTAGACCAGGCCGCTCGGCGTGGTCACCGCGCTGGCCGCGAGCATGGCTTTCGGCGCGCCGATGGCCGCCTTCGGAGCGCTCGTGGTCTGCGCCGAAGCGTGCCAGGCCAGCAGGGCGAGGAGGGTGCCGGTCGCGATGGCGCCGGCGCGGGAGCGAGTCGTGTGCTTCATGAGGTGCATGGGCTGGAGGGTGGTCGGAGTCATGGCTGCTTGCCCCAGGTGTCTCTCAGGGACGCGATTCTGCTGAAGACCGGCCGCGCCGGTGAATGGTCGAGGCGGTCGGTGACGAAGTAGCCGTGCCGCTCGAACTGGAAGCGCTCGTCGGCGGCCGCTCTCGCGAGCGACGGCTCGACCACGCCGTGCACGATGCGCTTGCTGCCCGGGTTCAGGCTGGCCTTGAAGTCCTTGCCACCCGCGTCCGGGTGCGGGTCGCTGAAGAGCCGGTCGTAGAGGCGGATCTCCGCGGGCACGGCGTCGTCGGCGCCGACCCAGGTGATGGTGCCCTTGACCTTGACCGCATCGGCGCCAGGCGTGCCGCTCTTCGTGTCGGCCACCACCTTGGCGAGGACCTCGACGACCGCGCCCGACGCATCCTTGGTGCAGCCGGTGCACTCGACGATGTAGCCGTACTTCAGGCGGACCCGGTTGCCGGGGAACAAACGGAAGAAGCCCTTTGCGGGCGCCTCGGCGAAGTCGTCGCGCTCGATCCAGACCGAGGGGCCGAGGCCGAAACGGCGCTCGCCGAGCTCGGGCCGCTGCGGGTGCATCGGCGCCGTGCAGGCCTCGCGATGCGCCTCGCTGCCGAACAGCTCGGCCCAGTTGACGAGCCGCAGCGGCACCGGATCGAGCACCGCCATCGCCCGCGCCGCCTTGCCTTCGAGATCGTCGCGCAGCGCGATGTCGAGGCTCGCGTAGTCGGTCCAGCCGCCGGCCTTGCTGGTGCCGGCGCGCTCGCACAGCATGCGGATCGAGGCCGGCGTGTAGCCGCGGCGGCGCAGGCCGGCGAGCGTCGGCATGCGCGGATCGTCCCAGCCGTCGACGATCCGCTCGTCGACGAGCTGCTTCAGCTTGCGCTTGCTGGTGATGACGTAGCTGACGTTCAGCCGTGCGAATTCATACTGGTGCGGCCGCGGCTGCGCCAGCAGGCCGAGCCGGCACAGGGTGTCGAGCAGCCAGTCGTAGAACGGCCGCTGGTCCTCGAACTCGAGCGTGCAGATCGAGTGCGTGATGTTCTCGAGCGCGTCTTCGATCGGGTGCGCGTAGGTGTACATCGGATAGATGCACCACGTGTCGCCGGTGTTGTGATGGGTCGCCCGCTTGATCCGGTAGAGCGCCGGGTCGCGCAGGTTGATGTTCGGGCTCGCCATGTCGATCCTGGCCCGCAGCACGGCGGCGCCGTCGGCCAGCTCGCCGGCCTTCATCGCGCGCAGGCGGGCCAGGTTCTCGGCCGGCGTGCGGCCGCGGAACGGGCTGTCGGTGCCGGCGTTCGCGAAGTCGCCGCGCAGCGCGCGCATCTCGTCGGCGCTCTGCTCGTCGACATAGGCCAGTCCGGCCTCGACCAGCGCCTCGGCGGCGCGGTACATGAAATCGAAATAGTCGCTCGCGTAGTACAGGTGGCTGGTCGTCGCCTCGTCGGGGCGGGCCGGCTCGGGCGCGTGCCAGTCGAAGCCTAGCCAGGTCACCGCATCGACGATCGCGTCGACGTACTCCTGCTCTTCCTTCTCCGGATTGGTGTCGTCGAAGCGCAGGTGGCAGATGCCGCCGTAGTCCTGCGCCAGGCCGAAGTTGAGGCAGATGCTCTTGGCGTGGCCGATGTGCAGGTAGCCGTTCGGCTCGGGCGGGAAGCGGGTGCGGATGCGGGCCGCGTCGAGCGGTGCGGAAGCCTGGTGCGCGGCGTCGCCGGGCGTGCCGGCGAAGCGGCGCGATGCGTAGGTGCCGTCGGCGAGATCGCGCTCGACGATGTGGCGCAGGAAGTTGCTGCCGTGGGCCGGTTCGCCGTCGGTCTGGCCGCCGTGGCTGCCGGTGCGATGGTCGTTGCGGTTGTCGGTGCTGGAACTCATGCGCTCGTCGGTGGCCGCGGCGTGGAGCGCGGCGAGGTCATTCTAGGTGGCGTCGAGGCCCGGCCCGGTCGCCGGCCTTTACCTTTCGACATGCGCTATCCGTCAACGATGGAGGTCGCCGCTGCCGTTATCGACGCATGCACGCTGCATTGCGTGCGACTCGGGAGATGGACCATGACACGCCACATCGTTCTTGCGATCGCCGCCGCTGCGGCGCTGCTCGGCACCGGCGCCGCACAGGCCGCACGGGTCGACTTCTCCGTCGGCATCGCGGTGCCGCCGATCGCGGTCGTGGCCGGCCCCGGCTATCTCGAGGGGCCGGGTGTCGTCGGCTATCGCGCGCCGCCGCCGGTGGTCTATCCATCGGTGGTCTATGCACCGCGCCCGCGCTTCTGGCTGCCGCCGGTCCCGCGCCTGCCGCCGCCCCCATGGGCCTGGCACCACGACGGCTGGCGCGAAACCGGGCACCGCGAAGACTGGCGCGACCATGACCGCCACGACGGTTGGCGCGACGGCCGTCAACGCGACAGCTGGCAGGACGACGGCCACCGCGAGGATGGTCATCGAGACGGCGGTCACCG
>CAZZVH010000221.1:0-6668 GCA_964657365.1 uncultured Burkholderiaceae bacterium | reverse complement strand
CATCTGATGAATGAAGTTGCCAACGAAATGCCCGATGTCGTCGCGATGGCCGACCGCGAGATGCTGCTCGCGCAGCCGCGCGGCTTCTGCGCCGGCGTCGATCGCGCGATCGAGATCGTCGAGCGCGCGCTGTCGCGCTTCGGCGCGCCGATCTACGTGCGCCACGAGATCGTCCACAACACGCACGTCGTCAACGACCTGAAGGCCAAGGGCGCGATCTTCATCGAGGAGCTGGCCGACGTGCCGCCCGGCGCCACGCTCGTCTTCAGCGCCCACGGTGTCTCGCAGGCGGTGCGGCTCGAGGCGGCGCAGCGCGGCTTCTCGGTGTTCGACGCCACCTGCCCGCTGGTCACCAAGGTGCACGTCGAGGTCGCCAAGCTGTCCCGCGACGGCTACGAATTCATCATGATCGGCCACAAGGGGCATCCGGAAGTCGAGGGCACGATGGGCCAGCTCGAGCGCGGCATCCACCTGGTCGAGGACGTGGACGACGTCGCGCGCGTCGAGATCGCCGCCGGGCAGAAGCTCGCGGTGGTGACCCAGACCACGCTCTCGGTCGACGACGCGGCGGCCATCCTCGACGCCGTGAAGCGCCGCTTCCCGGACGTTCGCCAGCCGAAGCAGCAGGACATCTGCTACGCCACGCAGAACCGGCAGGACGCCGTCAAGGTGCTGGCCCCCGGCGTCGACGTGCTGGTGGTGGTGGGCAGCCCGAGCAGCTCCAACAGCACCCGGCTGCGCGAGCTGGCCGAACGGCTCGGCGCCGATGCCTACATGGTCGACGACGCCAGCGAGCTGCGCGCCGAGTGGTTCGAGGGCAAGCGCCGGGTCGGCGTGACGGCGGGTGCCTCGGCGCCGGAGCTGCTGGTGCAGCAGGTGGTCGAGCGGCTGCGCGCCCTCGGCGCGGTCTCGGTGCGCAGCGTGCCGGGCGCGCGCGAGACGGTCCACTTCCCGCTGCCGATGGGCCTCGGCGACAAGACCATGGGAACGCCGCTCGCCTGAAGCGGCGCGTTCGCCTCAGCGCTTGCTGCGCGGGTGGAAGGTGATCGGCGCGATGGTGATCGCCGCGCGGGTCGTGGACGCGGCGGATGCAACCGACGCCTGCACGCCTCGCTTCGCCGGCTTGGCCAGCGCCGATTTGTCGCAGCCGTCGCACGCGCAACCGGTGGGCGCCGTCGCGTAGGGCGACAACGCGCTCGCCAGTCCCTTCGGCAGTGGCGCCGCCAGCATGCCGCGCACGACCCAGCGGCGGGCCGCCGCGGGCATCAGCACCCAGGCGGCATAGAGCGCGCAGGCGGCGACGATGGTGGTGGTGAGGACGATCTGTTCCATGGCGGTCAGCCGCCCAGCCAGAGCGTGGTGCGGTAGGTGATGAACGAGGCGATGTAGGCCATGGCGAAAAGGTACGCCGCCATGATGATCGGATAGCGCCAGGAGTTGGTCTCGCGCTTGACGACCGCGAGCGTCGACATGCACTGCGGCGCGAACACGTACCAGGCGAGCAGCGAGAACGCGGTGGCGAGCGACCAGCCGTGGGCGATCACCGGCGAGAGCGCATCGGCGACGCCGTTGTCGGCGGCCGACATCGAGTAGACCGTGCCGAGCGCGCCGACCGCGACCTCGCGCGCCGCCAGGCCGGGCACCAGCGCGATCGAGATCTGCCAGTTGAAGCCGATCGGCGCGAACACGTGCTGCAGCCAGCCGCCGAGGATGCCGGCCAGGCTGTACTGGATGGCCGGCCCGGTCGCGCCAGCAGGCGGCGCGGGGAAGCTCGACAGGAACCACAGCACCACGACCAGCGAGAAGATGATGCCGCCGACGCGGTTGACGAAGATCGTCGTGCGCTCCCAGAGGCCGAGCGCGAGATTGCGCAGGCCGGGCATGCGGTAGGGCGGCAGCTCGAGCATCAGCGGCTGGTACACGCGCTTGGTGAAGAAGCGCTTGAGCACCCAGGCCACGCCCATCGCCGAGACGACACCGGCGACGTAGAGCACGAAGAGCGTCAGGCCACGCAGGTTGAACGGGCCGACGCTGCGCTCGGGCACGAAGGCGCCGATGATCAGCGCGTAGACGGGCAGGCGGGCCGAGCAGGTCATGAGCGGCGCGATCATGATCGTCGACAGTCGGTCTTTCCAGTTGGCGATCGTGCGCGTCGCCATGATCCCCGGAATGGCGCAGGCGAAGCTCGACAGCAGAGGGATGAAGGCGCGGCCCGAGAGGCCGACCTTGCCCATGACGTTGTCGAGCAGGAAGGCGGCGCGCGGCAGGTAGCCGGAGTCTTCGAGCACGAGGATGAAGAAGAACAGGATCAGGATCTGCGGCAGGAACACGAGCACGCTGCCCGCGCCGGCGATCACGCCATCGACCAGCAGGCTGCGCAAGGGGCCCTGCGCCATGTGCGAGGCGGTGAATTCGCCCATGTCGGCCATGCCGGCCTTGATCGCGTCCATCGGCAGGTTGGCCCAGGAGAACACCGCCTGGAACATCAGGAACAGGACGACGGCCAGCAGCAGCAGGCCCCAGACCGGGTGCATGACGACGGCGTCGATGCCCGGGCGAAAGCGCCTGACCGCCGCGGCGCCGGGCGCGGCGATGGCGAGGATCCGCTTGACTTCCTTCTGCAGCTCGGCCGACGAGCCGTGCAGCTCGCGCGCCGGTTCCGAGGGAGCGCCGGCGGTGCCGGCCGGCACGGCCTTGCCGAGCTCGTCGGCCAGGAGGGAGAGCAGGCCGGCATGCCCGTCCGACTTCACCGCCACCGTCTCGACGACCGGGCAGCCGAGCTCGGCCGAGAGCTTGGCGACGTCGATGTGCAGGCCTTCGGCGCGCGCCACGTCGGCCATGTTCAGCGCCACCATGAGCGGCCGGCCGAGCTGGCGCAGCTCGAGCACGAGGCGCAGGTTCATGCGCAGGTTGGTCGCGTCGACGACGGCGACGATCGCGTCGGGGGCCGCCTCGCCGCGGCGCCGGCCCTCGATGACCTCGAGCGTGACCTGCTCGTCGGGCGTCGCCGGGGCCAGGCTGTAGGCGCCGGGAAGATCGATCACCGAGATCGACTTGCCGTCGGCCAGCCGGGTCGTGCCGATCTTGCGCTCGACCGTGACGCCGGCGTAGTTGGCGACCTTCTGGCGCGCGCCCGTCAGCAGGTTGAACAGCGCCGTCTTGCCGCAGTTCGGATTGCCGACCAGGGCGACGCTCCAGAGCGGCGCCTGGTTCGGGACGTTGAGTGCGTGGGCCATCGGTGCGCGCTAGCTGACCACGGCAGGCGCCGATGCGGCGACCACGGTGGGCTCGACCTCGATGCACTGCGCCTCGAGCAGCCGCAGCGCGAACATCGTCTCGCCGATGATCACCGCGATCGGCTCCCGGCCGCCCGGGCCGCGGCGCAGCAGCTGCACCGGCTCGCCCGGCAGGAAGCCGAGCTCGCCGAGGCGGCGCAGGGCGACCGCGTCCATGTCGGGCGAGGCGGCGCTGACGCGCATGACCGTGCCGTGCGCGCCGTTGGGCAGCGCACTGAGCGGGCAGACTGACGAAGTCGTGATCACGTGAGGCCGGAGAAACCCTGCGGGTTGCAAACGCGAACCATTATCAATCATACTCACACAAAAGCGAGCCACAGTGAAAACAGACCCCCAGGTGATCGTGCATTTGAACGCGCAACTCAAGAACGAGTTGACCGCGACGAACCAGTACTTCCTGCACTACCGGATGCTGAAGCACTGGGGGCTCGACAAGCTGGCGAAGAAGGAATACGAGGAGTCGATCGGCGAGATGAAGCACGCCGACACGCTGATGGAACGCATCTTCATGCTCGACGGGCTGCCCAACCTGCAGGATCTCGGCAAGCTGCTGATCGGCGAGAACGTGCCCGAGATGCTCGCCTGCGACCTGCAGCTCGAGAGTGGAGCGCAAGCCACCATCAAGGACGGCATCGCCTACTGCGAATCGGTGCGCGACTACGTCTCGCGCGAGATCCTGCAATGCATCCTCGACGACACCGAGGAGCACATCGACTACCTGGAAACGCAGATCGCCCTCGTCGCCAGCGTCGGCCTCGAGAACTACCTGCAGTCGCAGATGGGCGTGCACGCGTAGCGCTCCGGCCCGCGACACAGCACCCGGACAAGAAGCCCCGACCATGATCGTCTGCGTCTGCCGCCGCATCTCCGACCACCAGATCCGCCGCGCCGCGGCCGAGGGTGCGACCAGCCTCGAATGCCTGCAGTTCGAGCTCGGCGTGGCGACGCAGTGCGGCCGCTGCGCCGACTGCGCCACGCGCGTGCTCTGCGACGCGCGTGCCGATGCGGCGCCGCAGGGCATGTCCGTCGTCCGCATGCACAGCGCCGAGCAGATGGCCTGAGCGCAACGCGGTGCGCGCGGCCGCAGGCGGCGCCGTGCTGGCTGCCGCTACCTACAATCGCGCCTTTCCGTTTCCCGGCCGCCGCCTCTGTCGGCGCTGACCCTCATGCTCGACATCACGCTGCTGCGCAAGGATCTGGCGAGCGTCGTCGCCCGGCTCGAGACGCGCAAGTCGCCGCAGGCCTTTCTCGACGTCGCCCGCTTCACGTCGCTCGAGGGCGAGCGCAAGTCGCTGCAGACGCGCACCGAGGAGCTGCAGTCGCGCCGGAACGCGCTCTCGCGCGAGATCGGCAAGCTGAAGGGGCAGGGCGGCGACGCCTCCGCGGCGATGACCGAGGTGGCCGGCATCGCCGACGAGCTGGCGGCCTGCGCCGCGCGCCTGGAGCACGTGCAGTCGGCGCTCAACGAGCAGCTGATGGCGCTGCCGAACCTGCCCGACGCGAGCGTGCCGGTCGGGCCCGACGAACACGCCAACGTCGAGGTGCGGCGCTGGGGCACGCCACGGGAGTTCGACTTCACGCCGAAGGACCACGTCGATCTCGGCGTTCCGCTCGGCATGGATTTCGACACCGGCACGAAGCTCTCGGGCTCGCGCTTCACGTTCCTGCGCGGGCCGATGGCGCGCCTGCACCGCGCGCTCGCGCAGATGATGCTCGACACGCAGACGACCGAGCACGGCTACACCGAATGCTGGACGCCCTACATCGTCGATCGCGAGGTGATAGAGGGCACCGGCCAGCTGCCGAAGTTCAAGGAAGACATGTTCTGGGTCTCGCGCGGCGGCGACGTCGATGCGCCGGAGCAGTACCTGATCTCGACCTCGGAGATCTCGCTCACGAACTCGGTGCGCCAGCAGGTGCTCGCCGCCGACGCGCTGCCCATCAAGCTGACGGCGCACACGCCGTGCTTCCGCTCGGAGGCGGGCAGCGCCGGGCGCGACACGCGCGGCTTCATCCGCCAGCACCAGTTCGACAAGGTCGAGATGGTGCAGATCGTCCACCCCGACGCGAGCGTCGCCGCGCACGAGGAGATGGTGGGCCACGCCGAGGCGATCCTGCAGAAGCTCGAGCTGCCTTACCGCGTGATGCTGCTCTCGACCGGCGACATGGGCTTCGGCGCCGTCAAGACCTACGACCTCGAGGTGTGGGTGCCGGCGCAGCAGATGTTCCGCGAGATCAGCTCGGTCTCGAACTGCGAGGCCTTCCAGGCGCGCCGGATGCAGACGCGCTTCAAGACCGCGCAGGGCAAGAACGAGCTGGTGCACACGCTCAATGGCTCGGGCCTCGCCGTGGGGCGGGCACTGGTGGCGCTGCTCGAGAACTTCCAGAACGCCGACGGCAGCATCGCGATTCCGCCGGCACTGCGGCCGTACATCGGTGGCCTCATGGAGCTGCGCGCGTGAACGGCGGGCACGCCGAGGCGCTGCTCGCGGCGTACGACGCGGCGGCCATGCTGCCGCTCATCACCACCGGCCAGCCTGCCTTCGCGCTCGACGACGCGTTCACCGTGGCCGACGCGCTCCGCAGCCTGCGCATCGCCCGTGGCGAGCGGCCGGTCGGCTACAAGATCGGCTTCACCAACCGCAGCATCTGGGCGCGCTACGGCGTGCATGCGCCGATCTGGGGGCCGGTCTGGAACACGACGCTGGAGTACGCCGACGATGGCGAGACCAGCGTCTCGGTCGCGCCGTTCGTGCAGCCGCGGCTCGAGCCCGAGATCGTGTTCGGCTTCGCGCGCTCGCCACGTGCCGGCATGAGCGAGGCGCAGCTGGCGGCGACGATCGACTGGGTCGCGCACGGCTTCGAGATCGTGCACACGCACTTCGCCGAGTGGCGCTTCCAGCTGCCCGATTGCTTCGCCGACTTCGCGTTGCACGGACGATTGATCGTCGGCAGGAAGGTGCCGATGCGCACGTTCGCCGATCCCGCGCGCGAGCTGGCCGCAGTGCACGTGGCATTGCATCGCGATGGCGAGCTCATCGACGAGGGCGAGGCGACCGTCGTGCTCGACGGCCCGCTGAGCGCGCTGCGCATCTGGGTCGACGCGATGGCGGCGCAACCGCAGCACTGGCCGATCCACCCGGGCGACGTCGTCACCACCGGCACCATCACCGACGCCGCGCCGATGCTGCCGGGCCAGCGCTTTCACACCACCTTGAGCGACCCGCGCCTGCCGGGCCTCGCGTTGACCACCCGCGCCTGAGACGAGGTCAGTCGTCTAGAATCATCGGCTCGGCACAGACCCGCCGACGCACCGACGGGAGAGGTGGC
Organism: uncultured Burkholderiaceae bacterium; assembly: GCA_964657365.1. Taxonomy (GTDB): domain Bacteria; phylum Pseudomonadota; class Gammaproteobacteria; order Burkholderiales; family Burkholderiaceae_C; genus Schlegelella_A. The sequence goes on along the minus strand of CAZZVH010000221.1, from coordinate 42 downwards.
AGAGTGGTCGAATGCGCCAGACTCGAAATCTGGTTTACGGTT
>CAZZVH010000220.1:0-6677 GCA_964657365.1 uncultured Burkholderiaceae bacterium | reverse complement strand
GTTCCGGGTCGAGGTCGATGAGCGGAGCCTTGCCGAACAGCGTCGCGACCGAGCGTTGCACCAGTGGCATCAGCGTCGAGCCACCGACCATGACGACGCCGTCCACGCCGTCGGGCCGCAAGCGGGCATCGCGCAGCACCTGCCGGACGGCGCCCAGCGTGCGCTCGACAAACGGCATGGCGATGGCGTCGAGCTCGGCGCGCGAGACATCGAGCCGAACCGCGTCGTCGCCGACGATGCAATCGAACGCCGCGCTGTCGTTCGACGACAGCGCCTCCTTGACGGCGCGAGCCGCGATCACGGCCGACCGCCGGTCCTGCGCGGTGCGCGACGCCACCCCTGCACGCGCGAGCAGGCCGACGGCCAATGCCTGGTCGATATCGTCGCCGCCGAGCGCGGAGTCGCCACCGGTGCCGATCACCTCGAAGACCCCCTGGGTCATGCGCAACAGCGAGATGTCGAACGTGCCACCACCGAGGTCGTACACCGCGTAGAGGCCCTCGCTGCCGTGGTCGAGGCCGTAGGCGATCGCGGCCGCGGTCGGCTCGCTGATGAGTCGCAGCACGTCCAGGCCGGCGAGCTCGGCGGCGTCCTTGGTGGCCTGGCGTTGCGATTCGTCGAAATAAGCCGGCACGGTGACGACGGCGCCCGACAGGTCGGCCGCGAGCGAGTCTTCGGCACGGCGCCGCAACACTGCCAGGATCTGGGCCGATACCTCGACCGGCGATTTGGCGCCGCCGACGGTTCGCAAGCTGACCATGCCCGGAGCGTCGACCACGTCGTACGCCGCCTTGACCGCATCGCCGACGTCGTCGCCGCCACGGCCCATCAGGCGCTTCACCGACACGATCGTGTTGCGCGGGTCGCCGACCGCGTGGTCGAGCGCCGCCTGTCCGACTTCGACGCCACCGCCGGAGAGATAGCGAACCACGGACGGCAGGATGACGCGTCCCGCTTCGTCGGGAAGGCACTCCGCGACGCCGTTGCGCACGGAGGCGACGAGCGAATGGGTGGTGCCGAGATCGATGCCGACGACGTGACGGCGCTGATGCGGATCCGGCGACTGGCCCGGCTCGGAGATCTGGAGCAGGGCCATGTCAGGCGCGCAGTGAATCGAGCCGCTGCTCGACTTCGCCGCTCAGCCGTTCGACGAACATGAGCGCCCTCACCTGCTGCGCGGCCGCGATGAAGTCGGCCTTCTCGTCGATGGTCCGGCCGAGCTCGAGGAACGCCGCCTCTCGCTCGGCGCCCAGGCGCGCGGCGATCGCATCGACGTCGCTTCGCGCGCTGGCCTCGTCGAGCGCCTCGCGCCATGCGATCTGCTCCATCAGGAACGTCGCCGGCATGGCGGTGTTGTCCTCGGCATCGATGGGAACACCTTCCAGCGCACAAAGATAGCCGGCGCGCTTGAGGGGATCCTTCAACCGCTCGTAGGCCTCGTTCACGCGCACCGCCCATTGCATGGCCATGCGCTGCTGCGCGCCGCCCGCAGAAGCAAAGCGGTCTGGGTGGACCTCCGCCAGCACGGCACGACGGCGCCCGTCCAGATCGGCGCGATCGAGCGCCTGGCGCCGGGGCAGGCCGAGAAGTGCGAAATCATCGCTGTCGAAAAGCATGGTGGGAGAAAGCGAAGGGCCCGACAAGCGGGCCCGGGCGACGAGCGATACCGGCGACCGAATGAACCCGGCTCAGACGCGGAAGGACTCGCCGCAGCCGCACCGGTCTTTCTCGTGCGGGTTGTGGAACTTGAAACCTTCGTTCAGGCCTTCGCGGACGAAGTCGAGCTCGGTGCCGTCGATGTAGGGCAAGCTCTTCGGATCGACCGCGACCTTGACGCCGTGGTCTTCGAAGACGAGATCTTCCGGCGCGAAGGTATCGGCGTATTCGAGCTTGTAGGCCAGGCCTGAGCAGCCAGTGGTCTTCACGCCCAGCCGCACGCCCACGCCCTTGCCACGCTTGCCGAGGTAGCGCGTGACGTGGCGGGCGGCCGCCTCGGTCAACGTGACGGCCATGTCAGTGCGTGGCGGCCGTCGACGAGCCCGTGGACGAGACACGAGCGTGCTCGACTGCGTGCTTCGCCTTGTAGTCGCTGACCGCCGCCTTGATCGCGTCTTCGGCCAGGATCGAGCAGTGGATCTTGACCGGCGGCAACGCCAGCTCCTGGGCGATCTGCGCGTTCTTGATCGTGAGCGCCTCGTCGAGCGATTTGCCCTTGACCCACTCCGTGACCAGCGAGCTCGAGGCGATCGCCGAACCGCACCCGTAGGTCTTGAACTTCGCGTCCTCGATCAGGCCCGTCGCGGGGTTGACCTTGATCTGCAGCTTCATCACGTCGCCGCAGGCGGGCGCTCCGACCATGCCGGTGCCGACCGTGTCGTCGCCCTTGTCGAAGGAGCCGACGTTGCGCGGATTCTCGTAATGCTCGACGACTTTCGCGCTGTATGCCATGCCAGTTTCTCCAGATGTCGTTCGTTGCCGATCAGTGGGCGGACCACTGGATCGTGCTGATGTCGATGCCTTCCTTGTACATGTCCCACAGCGGCGACAGGTCGCGAAGACGGGCGACGCGGTCCTTCAGCGTGGAGACGACATAGTCGATCTCCTCTTCGGTCGTGAAGCGGCCGATCGTCATGCGCAGGCTCGAATGGGCGAGCTCGTCGCTGCGGCCGAGGGCTCGCAGCACGTAGCTCGGCTCGAGACTGGCCGACGTGCAGGCGGACCCCGACGACACGGCGATGCCCTTGACGCCCATGATCAACGACTCGCCTTCGACGAAGTTGAAGGACATGTTGACGTTGTGCGGGACGCGCTGCGTGGGATGCCCGTTGAGGAAGGTCTGTTCGATACCCGAGAGACCGTCGATCAGCTTCTTCTGCAGCATCCGGATGCGCTCCGACTCGACGCCCATCTCCTCGCGAGCGAGCCGGAAGGCCTCGCCCATGCCGACGATCTGGTGCGTCGGCAGCGTGCCCGAGCGCATGCCGCGCTCATGGCCGCCGCCATGCATCTGCGCCTCGATCCGGATGCGCGGCTTGCGCCGGACGTACAGGGCACCGATTCCCTTCGGCCCATAGGTCTTGTGCGACGCCAGGCTCATCAGGTCGACCGGCAACGTCGCCAGATCGATCAACACCTTGCCGGTCGCCTGGGCCGCATCGACGTGGAAGACGATGCTGCGCTGGCGGCACATCGCGCCGATGGCCGCGATGTCCTGGATGACGCCGATCTCGTTGTTGACGAACATCACCGAGACAAGGATGGTGTCCGGGCGGAGCGCCGCCTCGAGCTTGTTCAGGTCCAGCAGGCCGTCTTCCTCGACGTCGAGGTAGGTCACTTCGAAGCCTTGCCGCTCGAGCTCGCGCATCGTGTCGAGCACGGCCTTGTGCTCGGTCTTGACGGTGACCAGGTGCTTGCCGCGCGTCTTGTAGAACTGCGCCGCGCCCTTGATGGCGAGGTTGTCGGATTCGGTGGCACCCGACGTCCAGATGATCTCGCGCGGGTCGGCGCCGACGAGCGCGGCGACGTCCTTGCGCGCCTTCTCCACCGCCGCCTCCGCCTCCCAGCCCCAGGCGTGGCTGCGCGAGGCCGGATTGCCGAAATGCTCCCGCAACCACGGGATCATCGCGTCGACGACGCGCTGATCGACCGGCGTCGTGGCGCCGTAGTCCATGTAGATCGGGAAATGCGGGGTCATGTCCATGGAACGGAACGTCTCTGCTCTCGTTTACTTCGCGAAGGCGGCGCCGAATGCGAACACGGAGTTCGGCGCGGTGATCTTGATCGGCTTGACGACGGGCTGCGTGGAAATGGCCCGCTTGACCGGGTGCTCCTCGATCGACACGCCCTTGGCGATCTGCTCGTCGACCAGCTTCTTGAGGGACACGGAATCGAGGAATTCGATCATCTTCGAGTTCAGGCTCGCCCACAGGTCGTGCGTCATGCAGCGGCCGGCGTCGTCGCCCATGCAGTTTTCCTTGCCGGCACAGCCGGTGGCGTCGATCGGCTCGTCGACGGCGACGATGATGTCGGCCACCGTGATTTCTTCCGACTTGCGGCCGAGCGAATAGCCGCCGCCCGGACCGCGGGTGCTTTCGACCAGCTGGTGCCGCCGAAGCTTGCCGAACAGCTGCTCGAGGTAGGACAGGGAAATCTGCTGGCGCGCGCTGATCGCGGCCAGGGCGACCGGACCGGAATGCTCGCGCAGGGCGAGATCGATCATCGCGGTCACGGCAAAACGGCCTTTGGTGGTCAGACGCATGAAATACTCCTCGGGTTTTCGGGATCGAATCGCCGTTTCCGGCAGCTACCGAGACTTGGCAAAAACCAGGCCGCGAAGTCGACAATTCCTAACCCGACCGAATCAGTCAAGTATAGGTGAAGCCGACCAATTCGGTCGAGATTGGGGAGATTGGTTCCCCTTCAAGAGCAAGGTCATGCAGGCGCCGCCGGCACCGCGGCGATGTTGTCGGTACCTGCCGCCCCGAACGCCTGCTCGCGCAGGGCGGCGAGCTGGTCGCGCAGCCGGGCCGCTTTCTCGAATTCGAGGTTCTTGGCGTGCTCGAGCATCTGCCGCTCGAGCTGCTTGATCCGCTTGCTCAGGTCTTTCTCGCTGAGCGCCTCGCCCGCCGCCGCTTCCCGGTCCGCCCGGACCGTGTCCTTGCCGGACTTGTCGTTGTAGATGCCGTCGATCATCTCCTTGACGCGCTTGACGACGCTCCTCGGCGTGATCCCTTCCGCCTCGTTGTGGGCGATCTGGCGTGCCCGCCGACGCTCGGTCTCGCCGATCGCCTGCTTCATCGAATCGGTCATCTGGTCGGCGTAGAGGATCGCCTTGCCATTGAGGTTCCGGGCCGCCCTGCCGATCGTCTGGATCAGGCTGCGGCCGGAGCGAAGGAAGCCCTCCTTGTCGGCGTCCAGGATCGCGACGAGCGACACCTCCGGAATGTCCAGCCCCTCGCGCAGCAGGTTGATGCCCACCAGCACGTCGAAGGCCCCGAGGCGCAGGTCGCGCAGGATCTCGACGCGCTCGACCGTCTCGATGTCGCTGTGGAGGTAGCGGACCTTGACGCCGTTGTCGGAGAGGTAGTCGGTGAGCTGCTCGGCCATGCGCTTGGTCAGGGTCGTGATCAGCACCCGTTCGTCGACCTCGACCCGCTCGCGGATCTCCTGCAGCACGTCGTCGACCTGGTGCGTCGCCGGGCGCACCTCGACCAGCGGATCGATCAGTCCGGTGGGCCGCACGAGTTGCTCGACGACCTGGCCGGCGTGCTCGGTCTCGTAGATGGCCGGTGTCGCGGAAACGAACACGACCTGCCGCATCTTGCCTTCGAATTCCTCGAACTTGAGCGGCCGGTTGTCGAGCGCCGACGGCAGGCGAAAGCCGTAGTCGACCAGCGTCGTCTTGCGGGCACGGTCGCCGTTGTACATGCCGCCGAGCTGGCCGATCATGACGTGGCTCTCGTCGAGGAACATCAGCGCGTCCTTCGGCAGGTAGTCGACCATCGTCGCCGGCGGCGAGCCGGGCGGCGCGCCGGAGAGGTGCCGCGTGTAGTTCTCGATGCCCTTGCAGTGGCCGATCTCCTGGAGCATCTCGAGGTCGAAGCGGGTGCGTTGCTCGAGCCTTTGCGCCTCGACCAGCTTGCCGGCCTTGACCAGCTCGTCGAGCCGCCAGCGCAGCTCTTCCTTGATCGTCTCGATCGCCGCCACGACGCGGCCGCGCGGCGTCGCGTAGTGGCTGGCGGGGTAGATCACGAAGCGCGGGATCTTCTGCTTGACGCGGCCGGTGAGCGGGTCGAACAGCGTCAGCGACTCGAGCTCGTCGTCGAACAGCTCGAGGCGGATCGCGAGCTCGCTGTGCTCCGCCGGGAAGACGTCGATCGTGTCGCCGCGCACGCGGAAGGAGCCGCGCGAAAAGTCGTTCTCGTTGCGCGTGTACTGCATGCGGATGAGATGGGCGATGGCGTCGCGCTGGCCGAGCTTGTCGCCCGTGCGCATGATCATCCGCATCTCGGTGTAGTCCTCCGGCGCGCCGATGCCGTAGATCGCGCTCACCGAGGCGACCACGATCACGTCGCGCCGCTCGAGCACGCTCTTGGTCGCCGAGAGCCGCATCTGCTCGATGTGCTCGTTGATCGCCGAGTCCTTCTCGATGAAGAGATCGCGCTGCGGCACATAGGCCTCGGGCTGGTAGTAGTCGTAGTAGCTGACGAAATACTCGACCGCGTTCTTCGGGAAGAACTCGCGGAACTCGGCGTAGAGCTGCGCCGCGAGCGTCTTGTTAGGCGCGAAGACGATCGCCGGCCGGCCGATCTGAGCGATGACGTTCGCCATCGTGAATGTCTTGCCGGAGCCGGTCACCCCGAGCAGTGTCTGGAACGCCAGCCCGTCGCGAACGCCTTCCACCAGGCCCGCGATCGCGCTCGGCTGGTCGCCGGCCGGGAGGTAGGGCCGGAACAGCTGGAACGGGGAGTTCGGGAAGGAGACGAAATCGCCTTCCGGGAGGTCGGTAGGCGCGTCGACGACGGCGAGATCAGTGGATTCGGACATGGGCGATAAAATTGCGGTCTTCTGCGCGACCGACGGAACCGACCACGGTAACGCAAACGGCGCCCCGGGGCAAAGCCGACGGGCGGCGACGAGGAAGATCCAAGATGACGCCGCCTCGCTCGTTTCCAAGC
>CAZZVH010000219.1:0-6680 GCA_964657365.1 uncultured Burkholderiaceae bacterium | reverse complement strand
GAGAATGCCCAGATGGACGAGATCGAGAAACTGAGCCTGCAGATCAGCGAGCTGCAGGGCAGCCTGCTGGCGATGGAATGCTTCGTCAACGCGCTCACCGAATCGCTGACGGCCGACGCGAAGCCGGTCGTGCGGGCGTTCTACGCGAGCGAGTCGGAGGCGTTCCGTGCCGCGTTGATGGGTTCGACCGCGCCCGAGGCCACGGTCCATGCGTTCGAGCGAGACGTCCAGCGCTCGATCCGCGTGCTCGGCGAGCCGGTGCTGGGCGAGTCGGGCTACGTCCCGTTCGGAGACGACGACCCGGAGTGATGCGCGCCAGGCAAGGCGGCGGCCGCCAGGGCGACGCTGCTCAGCCGATGCAGGTGCGGTTCTTCCCCGTCCGCTTGGCTTCGTAGAGCGCCTGGTCGGCACGCTCGAGCGAATCCTCGATGCGCTCTTCCAGCTTGTAGCCGGTGACGCCGGCCGAGAAGGTCACGAAGACCTGCTTGTCCTTGTGCATGAACAGGCCGTTGGTCAGCGAGCGTTGCAGCCGCGTCAGGATCTGCTCGCCTTCGTCGGCGGGCGTCTGCGGCAGCAGCACCACGAATTCCTCGCCGCCGTAGCGCGCGACGTGGTCGGTGGGGCGCAGCGTCTTGGTGACGATGCTGGCGAGCGACTTCAGCGCCTCGTCGCCGGCGCTGTGGCCGAGCTCGTCGTTGAGACGCTTGAAGTTGTCGATGTCGAGCAGGCCGATCGAGAGATGGCCGCCATGGCGCTCGAGCCGGGCGCGCTCCGCTTCGAAGGCCTGCATCAGGCCGCGCCGGTTCGAGATCTGGGTGAGCTGGTCGGTCGAGACCTCGTCGGACAGGCGGCGCATCTCGTCTTCCAGCTTGACGACGCGCTCGCTCAGGTCGGTGGCCTTGCTGTGCTCTTCCTGCAGGCGCGCCTGCGTCTGCTGCACGAGCGTCTGCACCGCCTTGCTCTCGGCCACCATCTCGCGGACGACGCCGGACAGCCCCTCGAGCGAATCGGCGTCCTCGATCACGTCGGCATAGCGGCCGACGCTCTCGTGGAAGTCGCCGGTCTTCGATCCGAGCTCGACCAGATCGGCCAGCATCTGCTGGATCATGTGCTTGAGCGCATCGCGCGCCTGCTCGCGCTCGGCCTTGACCTCGGCGTGGCGCACGCGCGCGTGGTGGAGCATGTCGCTGACGGCACGGACGCCGCGGGCGCTCAGGCCCTCCTCGATCTTCAGGCGCATCGCCTCGGCCTGGCCCTTGACCCAGCTGTCGTTCTCGGCGACGTCGGTCAGGCTCGAGGTGAGCTCGTGGCAGAGCTTGCCGAGCTGCTCGAACAGATGGTGGCGGTGCTGCAGCACCCGTTCAGCGCGCAGGCACAACGCGGCCGTCTCGTCGGCCAGCGGCGTGCCCATCGCTTCCGTCGCGAGACGTTCCGTCAGGCGGCGCAACTCGCCGGAGAGCTGGCGGTTGGCGTCTTCCCGCGGCAGCGACTGCTGCAGCGCGTTGGCCAGGCTCTGCGTCACGCGGGCCCAGTCGCTGTCGTTCGATGCGGCGGCCGGCGACGCTTGAACGGCGCCGGCAGCATCGTCATCGGCCACGACTGCGTCGGTGGGGGTGGCGCCGGCAGCAGTCGCCGAAGCGGCCGAAGCCGGGAGCGCGTCGTCGACATGGGCGACATCGACCTCGGTCGCGGCGCCGTCGCCTTCCCAGCTGTTGACCAGTTGCGAGAGACGTTGCTGCAGGCGCCTGGCATCGCCCCGCGAGCTGGACAGGACACGCTGGATGCCTTCCTTGCGGCGCGCCGGCGTCCAGTTGAGGCCGCCGCGCTCGACGCCGCGAACGATGCGTTCGATCAGCGTGGCCAGCGCATCGGAGCTCGAGCGGTGGGCGTTGTCGAACAGGTGCTCGGCGTGGTCCCAGCGTGCCTGCGTCAACGCCTGGCCGATCTCGACGCCGACGCTCTCGCCGTCGAATGCGCGCTGCGCCAGCCGGTCGACGAATTTCTGGGCTCGCGCCGGCAACGGCGATCCCGCGGGGCTCTCGCCCGCTTCGTGCCGGTAGGCGCGTTCGTAGTTCTCGGGCGTCGGCTCGAGCCGCTCGACCGCGAGCCGCCGCAACGCCGCCTTGGCGATGTGCGCTGCCGTCGCCGGCGCGGGCCCGTCGAGCGGGGCGGCTTTGGTCAGTGGCGCTGAGCGCGTGGTTTCCACGTCGTGTCCGATGTTGTCTGGCTCGGTCGGGTCGGGTCGGGTCAGGAGAGAGGCCGCAGCGCGCGGGCGCGCGTCGCTCGGGGCGGCTCGGGCGCATCGGCGCTCGACGCCTTGCCGATCCACGGCGCCTTCTTGGGCAGCACCGTCTGCTGCAGCCAGGCTTCGATGTCGTCCGGCGGCTGCGGCTTGCTGAACAGGAAGCCCTGCATGATGCCGCAGCCCAACCGGTGCAGCACCTCCATCTGGCGGAGGTTTTCCACGCCTTCGGCGATCACGCGCAGGCCGAGCGAGCGGGCCAGCGCGATGATGGCCGTGACGACGGCCGAGCTCTGCGGGGTCATGCCGAGATCGCGCACGAAGCTGCGGTCGATCTTGAGCTCGCTGATCGGCAGCGTGGTGAGGTAGGCGAGCGACGAATAGCCGGTGCCGAAGTCGTCGATCGAGATCTCGACGCCGATCTCGTTCAGCCGGTGCAGCGACGGGATCACGTTCTGCAGGTCCTTCATCAGGCCCGTCTCGGTGATCTCGAGCTCGATCGCGTGGTGCGGCACGCCGTAGGTGGTGACGGCGTTGTGGATGTACTCGACCAGATCGGTGCGCTCGAACAGGCGGCTCGGCAGGTTGACGGCGATCGAGTCGGTGAAGCCGAAGTTGTCCTGCCAGATGCGCGCCTGGCGCGCCGCCTCGCGCAGGGCCCATTCGCTGAGCGGCGTGATGAGGCCGGTCTCTTCGGCCAGCGGGATGAAGTCGCCCGGCGGCACCAGCACGCCGTGCCGGCGCCAGCGCATCAGCGCCTCGGCGCCGATCATGCGGGCGCCGCGCACGTCGACCTTGGGCTGGTAGTGCAGCACCAGCTCGTCGCGCTCGATCGCCTTGTGCAGGGCGCTCTCGAGCTCGAGCTTCTCGCGGCCCTGCCCGGCCAGGCTCGGGCGGTAGATCGACGAGGCGTTGCGGCCGGCCGACTTGACCGAATACATCGCCACGTCGGAGTTGCGGAGCAGGTCGGCGACGTTGCCGCCGTCGCGCGGGAACAGCGCGATGCCGACGCTCGCGGTGACGAAGCATTCCTGCATGCCGATCGTGATCGGCGCGCGCATCGCCTCGAGGATGCGCTCGGCGACGCGCTCTGCGTCGCGCTCGTCGATCACCTCGGGCAGCAGGGCGACGAACTCGTCGCCGCCGAGCCGGCCGACCGCCTCGAGCGTCCGGTGCGATCGCACGCCGACCGTCTCGAGCGAGCTCTCGAGCACCTGGTCGGAGTGACGCACGCAGGAGCGGAGTCGGCGCGCCACCTCGACCAGCAGCTCGTCGCCTGCGCCGTGGCCGAGCGTGTCGTTGATGACCTTGAATCGGTCGAGATCGATCAGCAGCAGCGCGACCTGGTGATTGAGCCGGCGGCCGTGCTCGAGCGCGCGCTCGGCGCGCCAGATCAGCTGGCGGCGATTCGGCAGGCCGGTCAGCGTGTCGAAGTTGGCGAGGTGGCGGATGCGGTCTTCGGCCAGGCGCCGATCGGTCACGTCCTGGACGATGCCGGTGTAGCCGACCAGGTTGCCGTGCTCGTTGAATTCCGGCTCGGCCTCGATGTGGACGATCCGCTGCCGGCCGTCGTTGAGGCGGGCGTGGATGTCGGTGGCCAGCACGGTGCTGCGCTCCATCGCGCTGTGCGTGAGCTCGAGGAAGGCCTTGCGTTCTTCCTCCGGCACCATGCGCAGCAGCCGCTTGAAGTCGAGACGCTGGTCGGGGCCGACGCCGAACACGCGCAGCCCTTCGATCGAGAACAGCGGCCCGCCCTGGCCCTTGCGCCAGTCGAAGCTGCCCATGCGGGCCAGGTCTTGGGCGCGGGCGAGGCGCGACTTGCTGCGCTCGAGCTCGACCCGCGTCCGTGATGCGCGCAGCAGGTAACGCAGCCGCCCGGCCAGCAGGCTCCACTGCGTCGACTTGACGAAGAAGTCGGTGGCGCCGGCTTCGTAGGCGCGGGTGATGGAGGCGTCGTCGTCGAGGCCGGTCAGCATCAGCACCGGAAGCGATTCGAAGCCGGGCAGCACGCGCAGCTCGCGGCAGGTCTGGAAGCCGTCGAGGCCGGGCATGACGGCGTCGAGCACGACGATGTCCGGCAGGAAGTCGACCAGCACCGACAGCGCCTGCGCGCCACCCGATGCTTCGGTGACGGTGAAGCCCTGGTCGCGCAGCGCGACTGAAGTGAGCAGAAGGTTGACCTCGTCGTCGTCGACGAGGAGAACTCTCGGGCGCTCCGGAATCTCGTCCGGCGACGATTCGGTTCGCAGGCTCATCGCTGCACCGTCCAGTTGGCAATCGAGGCAGAGCTCGTCATTCCGGCATGTCCCGCATCGGTTGTACAGCTTGTAACACGACGCCGAGCTCGTGGTCGACATCGTTCAGGAGCAGTCTCACGCCGTCCATCGCGTCCTGCCGAATCGCCGTCTCGATTTCGGCACAAAGTCTCGACAGCCGCAGCGCGCCGATGCTCGCCGACGACGACTTGAGCGTGTGCACGACCTGGCGCACCGCGGGCATGTCGTCCTTCTGCATGGCTTCCCGAAGCTGCGGCCTGAGGCGCGCTACCGACGTCTCGAACGCACGCATGACACGACCGAGCAGGCGACTCTCGCCGCTCGGATCGAGATCGCGAAGCCGCTGCAATGCGCCTTCGTCGAGCACCGGTGTCGGGCTGGAGCTCACGCTGTCCTTGTTCTTGGCTGACCGGTGGATCTGCGCGCACGCAGAGACGCCGGCGCGGTGCACCGGCGAGGTATTTTCGGCGCGAACGCGCGCGACTTGAACGCCTCGAACCCTACCCCTCCCTACAATCGCGGACGATGCCTCGCCCTGTCGATTTCCGCACACGCGCGGCCCCGTACGGCACACGCTCGCCGCATCGGCCGGGGCCCGCGCAATGAGCGGGCCGGGCAGCCTGGCCGACACCGTCTTCCTGTCGCTGCTGGCCGCGGCGGTGGTGGCGCTGCTCCTGCTGGTTCGCCGCCAGGCCCGCCTCGGCAGTGCCTTGGTGATGGCGCAGGAGCGCATCGCGCTGCTCGAATCGGGCCACGGTCGGAGCACGGACGCCGCTGCAGAAGAAACACCCGGCGATACCGGCAGCGCCTCGGCCGTCACCACCATCGAGCTGCCGGTCGATCGTTTCGGGACGCTGGTCTCGCACGACCTGCGTGCGCCGATCCGCATCGTCGAAGGCTTCACGCGGATCGTCAGGGAAGACTACGGCCACTTGCTCGATCCGGTCGGCATCGACCATCTCGATCGCGTGATGGGAGCCGCCGGCCGCATGAACCACATGATCGACGCGCTGCTGTCGCTCTCGCGGCTGTCGACGCAGCCGGTGGCGCGCGCCGCGGTCGACCTGTCGCAGCTCGCCGGCTACATCGTCGAGGACCTGCGGAAGCTGCATCCGGAACGCGGCGTGTCGATCGAGATCGAGCCCGGCATGGTGGTGTTCGGCGACCCCACGCTGCTGCGCATGGCACTCGAGAACCTGCTCGGCAACGCCTGGAAGTACACCGGCAACACGGCGCGCGCGCAGGTCAGCTTCGGCCGCCACGGCAGCGAGCGGGACAGCTACACGGTGCGCGACAACGGCGCCGGCTTCGACATGCGCTACGCCGACCGGCTGTTCGGCGTGTTCCAGCGCCTGCACAGCGCCAGCGAATTCCCCGGCACCGGCATCGGCCTGGCCTCGGTGCGCGAGATCGTGCGGCTGCACGGCGGCGAGATCCGGGCCGAAGGCGAGCCCGAGCGCGGCGCGAGCTTCCACTTCTCGCTGACCGATCGCGCCGGCACCGGCGTCAGCGCTGCCTGAACCGCGACGCGGCGGCGCTGGAGGCCTGAGCCTTCGCGGCCGGCGCGCTAGGAGCCGGCCAGCTGCTCGACCGCGACGAGCAGCTTCTCCGCCTGCTCGTGGACGGTCCGGCGGTCGCTCGCGGCGAGCCGGCGCAGGCGTTCCATCGCCGCGACGCGATCGAGCGAATGCCGATGCATCAGCACGCCGACGGCCATGGCGACGGCTGTGTCGGCCGGCGTTGCCTTCGCTGTTTCGGCCCGTTCCGGCATCGGCGCCGACGGCGCTGCCGCGCGGTCGGCCTCCAGGTTGGCGAAGGCCGCCTCGACCGCCGGGACGATCTGCCGGATGTCGAGCGGCTTGACCAGGTAGGCGACGGCGCCGAGTGCCTCGACCTGCGCGATCGTCTCCTCGTCTGAGAACGCGGAGAGGAACATGAACGGCATGCGGCACTGGGTGCGCAGGTACTGGGCGACGTCGAAGCCGCTCTTGCCTTCCATGCGGATGTCGAGCAGCGCCAGGTCGGGCTTGCGCTCGCGAGCCAGCAGGATGGCGTCGTCGCCGTTGTCGGCGTCGATCACGTCGTAGCCCGCCTGCGCCAGGCCGGCAGAGAGCGTCGCCAGCACCAGCCGGTTGTCGTCGACGACGAGGATCGTTCCCTTG
>CAZZVH010000218.1:5783-6687 GCA_964657365.1 uncultured Burkholderiaceae bacterium | reverse complement strand
CTTCATGGCTGGCGGACGATGGCTGGATGAGCAGCGAGCGTAGTGGCGACGCGCTCGCCCGAAGCGAGAAGAAAGACGTCGGAAGCGGTGCATTTCCGTACCGGGCCGGCAGGTCTTCACGCCGGCTTCACGCAGACACGGCGCGGCGTCACGGTGGCTTCGCTCCGGCTTCGTCGACCACGGCCATCGTCGCGCCTTCCGAATTGCTCGAAGGAGCCGTGCATGTCCTCGCCCTTGCCCTCGTCGTCCCGCTTGCCGCCTTTGCTCGTCAAGGCCCTGGCGATCGTGTTCGTTCTACTCGCGCTCACGCTCGCTCTCGAGGCGGTGAGCGGCATCGTCGCCGAGCGACAAGGGCGCCTGCGAGACGCCGAGGCGAGTGTCGCCGCGAGCCTGGCATCGGGCCAGACGCTGCTCGGGCCGATGCTCAAGCGCGACTGCGTCGAGACTTGGGAAGAGACGCAAGGCGAAGGCAAGGACCGCAAGACGGTGACCGAGCGCCACGCGCAGAGGCTCGTCGTGGCGCCGGCCACGCTCGCGATCGCGGCGAAGGCGCAGATCGAGCCGCGCTACCGCGGCATCTTCAAGGTCAACGGCTACGTCATGCATGCGACGGTGGCCGCGACATGGCACGACGGCGCCGCATTGGTGCCGCACCCCGAGCATGCCGGCTCGCACATGCAGTGCGACGGGCCGCTGGTCTTCGTGTCGCTCGGCGATTCGCGCGGCGTGCGCAGCGCCAAGGTGATGATCGACGGCGCCGACGCCGCCGTGCTCCCCGGAACCGAGCAGGATGTCGATCCGCGCGGCTTCCATGCCGACGTCGCGGAGAGCTACGCCGGTGCGTCCCGGCCGCTCGACGTGAAGGTCGCGATCGACCTCGTCGGCACCGGCACCCTGGCCTTCG
>CAZZVH010000218.1:0-5773 GCA_964657365.1 uncultured Burkholderiaceae bacterium | reverse complement strand
CGCATCCCTCGTTCGACGGCCGCTTCCTGCCGATCGAGCGACAGGTCGGCGACGACGGCTTCAGTGCACGCTGGCAGCTGAACGCACTCGCCACCACCGCGCCCGAGACCGCCGTCGGCGGCGCGCCTGCGTGTGCGTCGCCCGACCCCGGGGCCGTGGCGCTCGTCCCGCAGCGCACGCCTTGCGTCGAGACGTTCGGCGTCGCTTTCATCGACCCGGTCAGCACCTATACCCTGAGCGACCGCGCCACCAAGTACGGGCTGCTCTTCATTGCGCTGACGTTCGTCGGCGTGGCGGCGGTCGAGGTGATGCGGCGGATTCGCGTCCACCCGATGCAGTACCTGCTGGTGGGCTGCGCGCTCGCAGTGTTCTTCTTGCTGCTGGTCAGCCTGAGCGAGCATCTCGCGTTCGCGTGGGCCTACCTCGCGGCGAGCGCCGCATGCACGCTGCTGCTGGCGTTCTACGGCACGCACGTGCTGCGCGGCGCGCGCTCCGGGCTCGCCTTCGGCGCCGCGGTGGCGGCGCTATACGGCGTGCTCTACGTGCTGCTGCAGCTCGAACAGACGGCCCTGTTGCTCGGCTCGCTGCTGCTCTTCGCGGTGCTCGCCGGCGTGATGGTCGCGACACGGCGAATCGACTGGTATGCGTTGCTCGCGCGCCTGCGCGACACCGCACCCGACGCAACGCGAAGCGCCACCGATATCGCGGGCTAGGCGCCGAAGATCTCCTGCAGCGCGAACGGCGGCACGACCTCGAGCTGGTCGTACCGGCATGCGTGCGGCGGCTTGTCGGCACGCCAGCGCAGGAAGGTCGTGGCGTGGCGGAAGCGATCGCCTTGCAGATGGTCGTAACGCACCTCGCAGACCCGTTCCGGCCGCAGCGGCAGCCAGGACAGGTCCTTGCCGGCGCTCCAGCGGCTGGTCGCGCCGGGCATCCGCTGCGCCGCCTCGCCGACGCCTTGCGCGTCGTTCGCGGCCGCGGCCCAGTCGCGCCACGGATGCGTCGCCAGCGCCTGCCTGGCGAGGGGCGCGAGTTCGAGCGCCAGGGCCTGCCGCATCGCCATCGTGAACGACGAGGTGATGCCGACGTGGTGCAGCCGGTCGGCATCGTCGTACAAGCCGAGCAGCAGCGAACCGACCGCTTTCGGGCCGCCTTCGGTCGTGCTCTTGTGCCAGCGGAGCCCCGCTACCACGCACTCCGCCGTGCGCTGGTGCTTGATCTTCAGCATCGCCCGCTTGCCGGGTCGATAGGGAGCGTCGAGCGGCTTGGCGACGACGCCGTCGAGGCCGGCGCCCTCGAATTCGCGCAGCCAGGTGTCGGCCACGGCGCGATCGTCGGTCGCCGGCGTGAGGTGGAGCGGTGGCGTCGCGCCGGCGAGCAGCTGCTCGAGCGCGGCACGCCGTCCGCGTTGCGCGATCTCGAGCATCTGCCGGTTGTCGACCGCGAGCAGGTCGAAGGCGACGAACGAGGCCGGCGTGGCGACGGCGAGCTTCGCCACCCTCGACGCAGCCGGATGGAGCCGCTGCTGCAGCGCATCGAAATCGAGGCCGGAGCGACCGACCACGACGATCTCGCCGTCGACGATGCAGCCTGCGGGGAGGCGTGCGATCAACGCCTGCCGCAGCTCGGGGAAATATCGATCGAGCGGGCGGCGTTCGCGGCTCTGGATGGCGATGTCGTCGCCGGCGCGGAAGACGATCGCGCGAAAGCCGTCCCACTTGGGCTCGAACAGATGCTCGCCCGCCGGGGGCAACGCGTCGGCGGCCTTGGCGAGCATGGGCTCGATCGGCGTGCCGAAGATCGGATGCAGCGGAGCGGAAGCCATGCCGTTCGCCGGCAATCGACGGACCGGCGGAAGGCGCTATTGTCCGCACCTTGGCCGCTGCTCCCGACACTCCTCCATCCGCCCCGGCCGTGTCGGCCTGGGTCGGCCGCGGCCTGCTGTTCGTCGCCCTGGTCTGGCTGCTGCACGAGGCGCGGCCGCTGCTGTTGCCGGTGGCGATCGCGATCGTCTTCACGTTCGTGCTCGCTGCGCCGGTGCGGGCGCTGCGGCGGCGCGGCGTGCACGAGTATCTCGGCGCCGGCCTGGTCATCGTCGCGGTGCTCGCCGCCATCGCGGTCCTGACGATGCTGATCGCGGCGCCGGCCGCGGCCTGGTGGTCGCGGGCGCCGCTGATCTTCCACGAGCTGATGGCGTCGATGGAACGCTGGCGCGATGCGCTCTTCCCCTACTCGACACCGGCGGCGCTGGCCCGGCCGAACGCGCTCGCCGCCGCCGGCGACCCGCTCGCGGAACGGATCGCCAGCGAGGGCTGGAACGTCACGCGCCTCGCGATCGGCGAGACCGTCTCGTTCGCGCTGTCGGCATCGGCCACCGTCATCCTGCTGTACTTCCTGCTCGCCTCCGAACAGTGGCTGGTCGGCAGGACCGTGGCGGCGATCCGCAGGCCGCGCACGCGCTCGCTGGTGCTGTCGGGCTTTCGCCAGGCGCAGCGCGACATCGGCCTGTTCATCAGCACGATGAGCCTCGTCAACGTCGGTCTCGGCGTCGCCACGGGCCTGGCGCTGTGGGCCATCGGCTTGCCGAATCCCGTGCTCTGGGCCACCACGGCCGGCGTGCTCGCCTTCATCCCGTACCTCGGGCCGTTGCTCATCACGGTCCTGCTGCTGCTCGCCGGCAGCGTCACCTTCGGCACCGGCCCGGCCATGCTGGCGCCACCGGCGGCCTTCCTGGTGCTGCACGGCATCGAGGCCAATTTCCTGAGCCCGATGATCATGGGCCACCGGCTGCGCCTCAATCCGGTGTTCGTGTTCCTGTCGGTGATGGTCTGGGGCTGGTTGTGGGGCCTCGCCGGCGCCTTCATCGCCGTGCCCCTGCTGCTGGCGCTGCGGGCCGTCTGCAAGCGCGATCGGCGGCTGCGGCTCGTCTGCATCTATCTCGATGGTCGCTGAGCGCCGAGGGGCGTCACGGGCTTTTCACGGCAGCGTCACGCGGCACCAACGAGATTGCAGGAACATTGACACGATGCGCCACTCTGACAGCTCATTCAGGTCGGGCATGTCCATTGCCCGACGCCCACGATGAACCAGGCGACAAGACCCATGCGGATCGCGTATGTCACGGAAACGTGGCCGCCGGAGCTCAACGGCGTGTCGCTCACGGTCGAGCGGACGGTGCGCCACCTGCGTGCGCGCGGCCACATCGTCGAGCTCATCCGCCCGCGCCAGCCGGGCCAGGCCGCGCTCGATGCGAGCGACGAGCTGCGCACCGCCGGCTGCGTCATCCCGATGTATCCCGACCTGCGCTTCGGCCTGGCCCGCGCGGCGACGTTGACGCGGCGCTTCGAGGCCAGCCGCCCCGAGCTCGTCCATCTCGCGACGCCTGGGCCGCTGGCCTGGGCGGCGCTGGCCGCGGCGCGTTCGTTGCGCGTCGCGACCACCTCCGATTTCCGGACCAATTTCCACCGCTATAGCCAGCATTACGGGCTCGGCTTCCTGTCGGGCACCGTGCTCGGCGTGCTGCGCCGATTCCACAACGCGACCGACCGGAGCTTCGTTCCCACGCGCGCGTCGCAACGCGAGCTCGCCGCGGCGGGCTTCCGCAACCTGACGGTCGTGGGCCGCGGCGTCGACACCGTGCAGTTCACGCCCGCCGCGCGCAGCGAGGCATTGCGTCGTCGCTGGCAGGCCGGCGACGACGCACCCGTCTATCTCGCGGTCGGCAGGATCGCTGCCGAGAAGAACGTCGCACTCGCCCTGCGCGCCTTCGATGCCGTTCTGGCGCGGCAGCCAAAGGCCAGGATGGTGGTCGTCGGCGACGGTCCGGCGAAGGCCAGCCTGGCGGCCGCCCATCCGCACGCGGTCTTCACCGGCCCGGTGCGCGGCGCCGAGCTGGCGGCGCACTACGCCTCGGCCGACGTGTTCCTGTTCCCCAGCCTGTCCGACACCTTCGGCAACGTCGTCCTCGAGGCGCTGGCCTCCGGCCTCGCGGTCGTGTCGTTCGATTGCGCGGCAGCCGCCGAGCACGTCGTCGACGGCGTCGGCGGGCGGCTGGCCAGCCCTGGCGACGATGCCGGCTTCATCGCCGCGGCCTGCGATCTCGCGCTGGCGCCGCGGGCCCTGGCGAGCTACGGCGTCGCCGCCATCGCAGCGGCACGCCGCGCCAGCTGGGACGACGTCCTGGCCCGATTCGAGGCCCGCCTCGTGGACACTGTCGATGCGCTCGAAACGTCGCCCGCACCCGTACCCGTCGTGGCTTGATTCGCGGCTCGCACTGCGCGAGCGCGAGCGTGCGCGCGCGGTCGCCTGGCTCGAGCGCGAGCGGCTGGTGGCGATCTGGATGCACGGCGCCGCGACGCGGGCATGGGTCGTCAGCGTGCTCGGCTGGGTCAGCCGGGTCGGCGACGGCTGGCTCTGGTACATCGTCATCGCCGTGCTGCCATGGGCCGGCGGGCCGGTCGGCGGCTCCGCGGCGGCGCGGATGATCGGCGTCGGCCTGATCGATCTCGTCATCTACAAGATCATCAAGCGCTGGATCGCCCGGCCCCGGCCGTTCCGGTCGTGCCCCGGCATCCGCGAATGCGCGCGCTCGCTCGACGAGTTCAGCTTCCCGAGCGGCCACACGCTGCACTCGGTCGCCTTCAGCTTCATCCTGACGGCGTACTACCCGATGTTCGCGTGGTTCGTCTGGCCGTTCACGCTGCTGGTCGCGGCCTCGCGCATCATCCTCGGCCTGCACTACCCCAGCGACGTGATCGTCGGTGCGCTGATCGGCTTCGTCACCGCCGCGCTCAGTTTCGATCTGCTGTAGTCGTCTGCCAGGTGCTGTGCGGCGCAGCTTCGGCATGGCGCGCCTTGTGCAGGCGCATGAATTCCGCGACGGTCACCGGCCGCCGGCTGCGCAGCGCGTGCCGGAGGATCTTCTGCCACGATTCGCGGACGGCCGCGAAATCGGCGTCGCGTGGATGCAGCTCGATGCGCAGCAGCGGGTTGCGCCGCTCCATCACGGCGACCACGCCGTTCCAGAGCAGCGAGCTCTGGCGCCGCCATGCGCTCGAGGTGCTGTAGACCACGCTCTGGCTCGCGACGCGCTCCTTGCCCGGCAGATGCACCAGCTCGCGCAGCGTCGCCGTGTAGTCGAAGCCTTGCCCTTCCAGCGCGCGCCAGGCGCCATCACCGAGCAGCCAGGCCGGCGCGACGAAACCGTGCACCGGCCAGCCACGGGCGCGGAACCAGTCCAGGCCCTGCCCGATGCGGGCGCGCGCATCGTCTTCGGTCAGGGCGAAGAACTCGCCTTCGCCGCGCGTGTAGTGGTTGCGGCGCAGCCGGTCGACGACGCCATCGGTCGGAAGCTCGTCGCGGTGCGTCCAGCCGTGCAGGGCGATCTCGTTGCCGGCGCGGGCGCGCTGCCCGAGCCAATCCTCGAACTCGCGCGTCGGCGTTTCGCCGTGGTAGCGGGGCACGGCCAACAAGGTGACGGGCACGTCGCCGACCTGCGCGATCGCATTGAGCGTGCGCTGGCAGGCCGCGCGCGTCGACGTCGCGACGTCGTGCAGCACGACGCAGACGAAGCGATCGCTCGCCGCCGCCGCCGAACCGCCTGTCTCCGTGGCGGCGCTCATGTTGCTGGTGAAGCCTTTGGTGTAGGCGTACACGACGTTGTTGTTCGCGTCGGTGACGGTGACTTTCGTGTGGGTGCCGTCTACGGCGGTGTAGGTGCGGGTGTTGCCGTTGCCGTCTTGCAGAGAAGCGACTTGGCAGTTGCCGTCGGTCG
>CAZZVH010000217.1:0-6700 GCA_964657365.1 uncultured Burkholderiaceae bacterium | reverse complement strand
CCGGGCAGCCGCGCCAGGTCGTTGCGGCGCAGCAGCTCCGCGCCCGAATGCGCCAGGGAAGAGATCGGCGCCAGCGAGTTGTTCAGCTCGTGGCTGATGACGCGGATCACGCGCTTGCCGGTGGCGACTTCCTGGCGTGACAGCTCGCGCGTCATCCGCCGGAACGAGAACAGCTGGTGGGGCCGGCCCTGCAGCCGGAAAGCCCGCAGCGAGAGATGGAAGGTCTCTTCGCCATCATCCATCGCGACGCTGAACAGGCTGTCCTCGCCGGCGCCGACGGCGCGGTGCAGCCCGGGCGGCGCGTCTTGCAGCAAGGCGTCGAACGCGACGCCTTCGAGGCTTCGTCCCGCACCGAGCAGATGGCGTGCGGCGATGTTCGCGTAGGCGACCCGGCCGCGCGCATCGACCAGCACCAGCGCGACCGGCGTGTTCTGCACCACCGTGTCGAGCATCAGCTCGCGTTGCGCGAGGTGCTGGCGCTGCTCGCGAAACGCGTCGCCGAGGGCGTGATGGGCGCGGATCAGGTCGGCGAGCTCGTCGTTGCGGCCCGGCGCGACCGAGACGCTGAAGTCGCCGTCGCGGTAGCTCATCACCGCGTTGTCGAGCGCCCGCACCAGGCGACGCAGGGGCGCGACGAGGGCCGCCGATATCCAGACGACCAGCGCCAGCAGCAGGACCGCGCCGTTGACGATGGCGGCGAGACGCCATGCGTCGGCAGCCTGGCCGGCTGCCGCCGCGGCCTTGTCGGAGCCGTAGAGCCAGACCAGCAGCTGCGGCAGCGGCCACCGCGCGACGGCGACGGGCAACAGCGCACCTGCGACGACAGCCAGTGCGAGAGCACCGGCGAGCCGCAGGCGCAGGGTGTTCAGCCGCACGCCGGTGCCAGGATGCTCAGCCCTGCGTCGGCAGGTCGTAGCGCTCGATGCGCCGGTACAAGGCTTGTCGCGACAGGCCGAGCGCCTGCGCAGCGCGGCTGACCACGCCGTGGGCCTGCTCGAGCGCCGCGGCCACCGCCTCGCGGCCAGGCTCGTCCAGATTGCGCGGGACCGCCGACGATGCGGCGCTGTGCTTCAGGTTCAGCAGCCCCGGCGTGATCTCCCCGTCCAGGGCGAGCAACGCCGCACGGGTGATGACGTTCTTCAGCTCGCGCACGTTGCCCGGCCAGGCGTAGCCCAGCAGCATGTCGCAGGCAGCGTCCGTCAGGGTGGCCTTGCTGTCGAGGAAGTGCGTGGCCAGCGGCAGGATGTCGTCGCTGCGTTCGGCGAGCGCGGGCAGCGACACCTCGATCACGTTGAGCCGATAGAACAGGTCTTCGCGGAACGTGCCGGCGCGCACCATCGTCTGCAGGTCGGCGTTGGTGGCGCTGATCACGCGCACCTTCACGCGGCGGGTGCGGCTCGAGCCGAGCCGCTCGAAGGTGCCGGTCTCGAGCACGCGCAGCAGCTTGACCTGGCCCGCCAGCGGCAGGTTGCCGATCTCGTCGAGGAACAGCGTGCCGCCGTCGGCGGCATCGAAGCGGCCGTCGCGGGCGCGGGTCGCGCCGGTGTAGGCGCCGCTCTCCGCACCGAACAGCTCGGCCTCGAGCAGCTCGCCGGGCAGGGCGCCGCAGTTCACCGCGACGAACGGACCGCGCTGTACCGTCGAGTTGGCATGGACGATGGCGGCGACGCGCTCCTTGCCGCTGCCGTTCGGGCCGCAGATGAGCACCGGCACGTCGGCGCGGGCGACACGGCAGGCGAGATCGAGCGTGCGCACCATCGCTTCGGACACGACGACGAGATCGCCCAGGTCGTAGCGCTGCGCGAGCGCGTCGCGCCGGGCACGCCGATCTTGCCGGGCACGGCTGTTCTCGCGGCTCGACTCGGCGAGCTCGAGCAGGTTCTCCAGCGTCGCCAGCAGCTTGGCGTCGTCCCATGGCTTGGCCAGATAGTCGGCAGCGCCCGCCTTGACGAGCTCGACGGCGTTGTCGAGGCGCGTCCAGGCGGTCAGCAGCACGACCGGCAGGTCGACATGGCGCGCCCGGATCGCCCGGAACAGGGCCACGCCTTCATCGCCCGAGGTCGTGTCGGCGCTGAAGTTCATGTCCTGGAGGACGACGTCGACGGGCTCGGCGTCGAGCAGCGTCAATGCCTCGGCGGGGCTGCGCGCCACCAGCGCACGCATGTCGTGCAGGGAGAGCAGCAGCGAGAGCGCCTCGCCCACGGCGGGGTTGTCGTCGACGATGAGGACGCTGCGCACGGGTGGCGCGATGCTACCCCGCACGCATCACCGCCACCGGGGGAAGCGCAGCGGCGCGCAGGGCCGGGCCGAGCACCGCGATCTGGCCGAGCAGCCACAGCGTGACGGCGCCGATCGGCAGGTAGGCGAGCGGCAGCCTGGCCAGCTCGTAGCGGGTCATCATCACCTGGTTGACACCGTACGCGGCCAGCATGCCGAGGACGATGCCCAGGGTCGTCAGCAGCAGGTTCTCGGTCTGGAAATAGCGGCGGATCTGGCCGCGCGTCGCGCCGAGCGCGCGCCGCGTGCCGATCATGCGGGTGCGCTGCTGGACCCAGAAGCTGGCCAGGCCGACGATGCCGAGCGCCGTGACGATCAGCAGCGCCGCGCACATGCCGACGAGCAGCCAGCAGGTGGCGCGATCGGGCGCGAAGAACTTGTCCTTGATCTCCTCGAACGTCGCCTGGCGCAGCACGACCCGCTTCGAGCTCGTCTTCTGCAGCTCCGCCACGGCTGCCTTCAGCACCTCCGCCCGGTGCGCCGGATCGGCGCGGATCAGGTACACGCCGCCGCGGCTGTAGTTCATGCGTTGCGAGAAGATCATCGCCGGGTGGGTGTCCTCCAGCTGGCGCGCCGCGCTGAACGGGTCGACGATGCCGACCACCTTGAGCGGCTGGTTGCCGGAGTAGATCGTCTTGCCGAGGACGTCGCCGTGCGGGAAAAGCTGTTCGGCCATCGGCCGGTTGACGATGATGGGCAACGCAACGCCGGTCGTGTCCTTGGTCGTCGACTCGTCGAAATACTCCTCGGGGAGGAAGTCGCGGCCGGCCACCAGCCGCACTCCGGTGGTGTCGAGGAAATGCTCGCCGCCGAAATACTGCGAGACGTTCATCGTCGCGCGCTGCTGGTCGGCGGCGAAACCGATGCTCGTGTTCCACGACGAGTTGCCGTAGGGAAACTGGTTCGTCGTCGTGACCTGCCTGACGTTCGGCAGCGCACGGAGCGAGGCCAGGTCCTCGCGCGTCAGGACATCGGCGTTGGCGTCGTCGCCGATGCCGACCATGCCGATGACGAGGAGCTCCGGTTCGGCCCAGCCCGTCGTGCGCTGGATGCGCTGCACCCGCTCGACGATCGGCGCGATCGCGTTGCAGAGGATGGCGCACGCCAGCATGATTTCCAGAACGATCAGCGCCGCGGCAGTCTTGTGCCGGCGCAGCGTCGAGAGGATGGGGCCGATGGTCATGTCGTTCTCCAGGTGGGCGTGGACATCATTGCGACTTGAGCTGCAGCGCCGGCGTGATGCCGCAGGCCCGCCAGGCTGGCAGCAGCCCGGCCAGCAGGCTGGCGGCGAGCGCCAGGACGAAGGTGGCGGCGAGCATCGACCCGTCGAGATGGGCGAGCTGCGCGTACTTGGCGGGGTTCTGGCGAACCAGCCACAGTCCGCCGAGCGCGAGCAGCAGTCCGCAGGCGCCGCCGACGATGCCGACGACGCCCGCCTCGACCACGAACTGGCTGAAGATCTCGCGCCTGGACGCGCCGAGGGCGCGCCGGACGCCGATCTCGGGCGCGCGCCGCATGCATTTCGCTAGCAGCAGGCCGACCGTGTTGACGAGGCAGACCAGCAGGAAGCCGAAGGCGAGCCAGAGTTGCAGCCGGACGTCGGTGGGCACGACCTTGTTGAAGTCCAGCCATTGCATCACCGAGCGCAGCCGCGGGTTGGTCGGCCGTTCGAAGCGGCCCGCGGCGCGCTGGTGGTCCGAGTAGGCATCGAGATACTGCCGGTAGTCACGGACCCCGGCAGCGTCGTCGAGTCGGACCCAGTACTGGATCCAGGCGCAGGGCGCCGCCAGGCTTCTCGGATCGTTGCCGGAGTTTCCCCAGCAGTCCATCGTGCCGGAGACGCTGAGGTTCAGGTCGCGCGAGGTCGAGTAGGGAATGAAGGCCTGCTCGGTATCGGCGAAGCTGCCGCGCCCGCTCAGGTCGTAGAAGCGCGGCGCCAGCGTCCAGCGATCCAGGACGCCGACGATGCGCAAGTCGTGATCCGACACGCGCAGCGTCCTGCCGGTGCTGTCGGCGCCGCCGAACAGCTTGTCGTTCAGCTCGGCCGAGATCACGACGACACGGGCCCGCGCATCGTCGTCGGCGGCGAGCCACGGGTGGCCGAAGCGCATCGGCACGTCGAACATCGGGAAGAAATCGGCGGAGGTGTAGCGCAGTTCGCCGAAGAACGGCGCGACGGCCGCGGCGGCGCCGTCGACGCCTTGCAGCGCCGCGGCGCCACCCGTCATGACAGCCTGCTGCGCGGCCTTCTTCTCGCGCAGGAGCGTTTCGGCATCGAAGCGGGTCAGCTGCCCGTTCGGCTCTTCGCCGGGCGTGTAGTCCTTCTTGCTCGCCGAATCGAGCTGCACGTAGAACAGCTGGGCGCTGCGCTGCGGGATCGGGTCGCCGGAGAGGACGTGAAACACCGTCAGCGTCGTCATGCTGGCGCCGATGCCGAGCGCGATCGCCAGCACCATCAGGGCGGTGAGCACCTTGCTGCGCCGGAAGCTGCGCAGCGCGAGATCGAGGTAATAGCCGAGCATGCGGTCTCCTTCAGGGGGCGGGTGGCGCCTGCAGCAGCGCGTTGATGGCGACGAGATCGCTCTCGCCGGCGGCGCCCGCGGATTGCTGCAGCAGCAGCCGGTTGAGCACGAACTGGTGTCGCACCGCGGAATAGCTGCCCTGCGCCGAGGCGAGGTTCTGGATCGCGAGCAGCAGGTCGGTCATGCTCTGGGTGCCGAGCTGGCGGCCGACGCGCGTCGAGTCGAGCGCCTTGCGTGCCGCCTCGAAGGCGTCCCGCGTCGCCGCGATCTGGCCGATGCCGGCGATCACGCTGCGGTAGTGGTCGAGCGTGTCGCGGGCCACCTGGCGGCGCTGGCGCTCGAGCTCGTCGCGTGCGGCGTCGCGCTGCAGCAGCGCCTGCCGCACCTGCGACTGCACGGCGCCGCCCGTGAAGATCGGCACGTTCAGGACGACGCCGACGGTCGTGATGGTGCGGCCGTCGGTGTTGGAGATCGGCAGCGGCCAGCCGGCGCCGCGGCCGACGTCGACGCCGGCGGTGACCGTCGGCAGGTGGCCGGAGCGGGCCGTCTCGATCGCGTCGTCGGCGGCGGCGACCGTGCGTTGCTGCGCCACCAGGCCCGGGTTGGACGCCAGCGCCGTGGTCACCCACGCCTGCGCGTCGGCCGGATACGGAGCGGTCGTCGTCAGGTCGTCGCGCAGGGTCCTGAGCTCGCCCGGCTCGATGCCGGTGAGCTGGGTCAACGCCTCGCGGGCATCGGCCAGCGCGGTGCGTGCGGCGATCGTGTTGGCGCGCGCCGCGGCGTGGAAGGAACGCGCCTGATCGACGTCGACCAGCGCCGAGAGACCGTTGCGGTAGCGTTGCTCGGCCTGCTCGACCTGCTGGCGGAAGGCGTCTTCGTTGGCCAGCGTCGTGACCAGCGCGTCGGCGGCGGTGAGGGCGCCGAAATACGCCGTCGCCACACGCACGCAGAGGTCCTGCTCGGCGGCGCGGTAGACGGCCTCCTGCGCGTCGGCCTGGGCTTGCGTGGTGCGCCACTGGGAGACCTTGCCGAGGTCGAGCAGCACCTGGCTCAGTGCCGCGCTGGTCTGGCGGGTGCGGCTGCGCTGGGCCGCGTTCGGGTCGTTGGCCGGCGCGCCGGGGTCGCGGATCTCGTTGAAGCCGAAGCCGGCCGACACCTGCGGCAGCAGCAGGGCGCGCGACTGCAGCACGCTTTCCTGAGCGACACCGCGCGTCGCGTCGGCCGCGGCCAGCACCGGGTCGGCGCTGCGCGCGAGGCGGTAGGCGTCCATCAGGTCCTCGGCGTGCACGGCGCCGCACGCCGCGATGCAGAGCAGCGCCAGGACTGAGGCGCGCCAGTGTGCCGCCGCCATCGTCATGCGGCCTGCGCGGAACGCGACGTGGCGAGGCGCAGCTCGTCGGACACGTCGACGACCTGGCCGTCGATGACATGGACGTTGCGCTGGGCCCGTGCCGCCAGCTGCGGATCGTGCGTGACCATGACGATGGTCGCGCCGTCGCGATGCAGGTCTTCGAGCAGCTCCATGACGCTGCGCGCCATCTGGCTGTCGAGGTTGCCGGTCGGCTCGTCGGCCAGGAGCAGGCGCGGGCTGCCGGCCAGTGCCCGGGCGATCGCGACGCGCTGCTGCTGGCCGCCAGAGAGCTCGGCCGGATGGTGCTTCTCGCGCGACGCGAGGCCGACCCGCTCGAGCGCCTCGCGCACGCGCCGCTTGCGCTCGTCGGCCTTCATGCCGCGGTAGCGCAGCGGCACGTCGATGTTGTCGAAGACGTCGAGATCGGGAATCAGGTTGAAGGCCTGGAAGACGAAGCCGATCTTCTGGTTGCGGATGCGGGAGCGCGCGTCGTCGCCGAGCTGGCTGACGTCGACGCCTTGCGGCTCCCACTTGCGGCGGACGCGGTCGA
>CAZZVH010000216.1:2786-6713 GCA_964657365.1 uncultured Burkholderiaceae bacterium | reverse complement strand
GTTCGACTTCGCCACGCTGTGCGGCGGTCCACGCTCGCAGAACGACTATCTCGAGCTGGCGACGCAGTTCCACACGATGCTGCTGTCCGGCGTGCCGCAGATGCCGCCGCGCTACGCTTCCGAAGCCCGCCGGTTCACCTGGCTCATCGACGTGCTGTACGACCGCCGCGTCAAGCTCATCGTGTCGGCCGCCGTCGAGCTTGAGGCGTTGTACACCGAGGGGCCGCTGGTCCACGAATTTCCGCGCACGGTGTCGCGGCTGCGCGAGATGCGATCGGCGGAGTTCCTCGCCCAGGCCAGGCGCACCGTCGACACGGCGCTGACATGAGCCTGCACGGCCACGGTGTCTTCATGCAAGGTCGATCTCTCGTCGTTGTCCTGGCCTTCCTGGCCGCGTCGTCCTGGGCGTCGCCCACGCGGGCCGCCGATGGGGCTGCGTCTGCCGCGCAGGCTGCATCGGCAGCACAAGCCGTCGACGAGCGACAGCGCATCGTCGCCGAACGTGCCGCTGCGGAAGAGCGGTTCCTCGCGACCGAACAGGAATGCAATCGCCATTTCGTCGTCACGTCCTGCGTCAACGATGCGAAGCGCACCCGGCGCCTGGCGCTCGATCGGCTCCGCTCGCGCCAGCTCGCCATCGACGAGACGCAGCGCCAGGAGCGCGCCTCGGCGCGACGCAAGGAGCTCGCCGACAAGGCCGAGGAAGACGCGACGCGCGATGCGGCCCGTCCGGCAAGTGCGGCTTCTGCTGCCTCGGCTCCCGGGAGCGGGCGTGCGTCGGTGTCGCACCCGGCGCGCCACGCCAGCAGTGCGGAAGGCTCGGCGAGCGCCGCGGCCGTCGGCGTCGGCACCCAGGGCAATCCCCGCGCAGCCAGGCCGAGCGGCTTGCCCAGGCCTCGCGTGCAGGAGAGCGCAGCGGACCGGCAGGAACACGAGAAGAAGAGTCGGGACGCCTACGACAAGCGACAGCTCGAGGCCGGCGCGCATCGGGAGGAAGCGACCGGGAAGACGGCCCGCCGCATCGCTGCCAAGGCGCCGTCGGCCAACTTGCCGACGTCGGCCGCAGCGAGCGCGTCATCGGGCTCGTCGGTCGCGCCTTCCCCGACGATCGGCAGGTGACGCGGCGCGGCGCGAGTGCGCCGCGGGGTCAGGCCAGCGGCTCGACCCGGACCAGCGCGAGCGACAGGTTGTCACCCGACCCACGGGCCCGCTGACGCGCCTTGCCGACAGCATCTCGGTGGCTTCGCGCGGCGGCAGCGCGTGCACGATGGCGCCGAGCTCGCGCGGAGTGAAGTAGTGCCAGAGGCCGTCGCTGCAGGACAGGACGCTGTCGCCGATCTCGAGACGGTCGATGTGCTTCTGCGACAGCGGCGGATCCTGGAACGTGCCCAGGCAGCCGGTCAGCAGGTTCGACTGGGGATGGTTGTTGGCCTCTTCCTCGGTGATCTGGTGCTCGTCGACGAGGCGCTGCACGTAGGAATGATCGATCGACCGGCTGACCATCTCGGCGGCCCGGAAGTGATAGATGCGCGAATCCCCGGCATGGACGAAGTCGCATTCGCGGGTCGGGCTGATCATGAACGAGGCGATCGTGCTGTGCGGCTCTTCCTCGGACGTGATCGCCGTCAGCTTGATCATCAGGTGCGCTTCGAGCACCAGTTGCTTCAACGCTTCGGAGGGATCGTCGCGGCTGGGCGAATAGCGCTCGAACAGCTGCTGCGCGGTGAGGATGACCTGGTCGGCGGCTTTCCTGCCGCCGCTCTTGCCGCCCATGCCGTCGGCCAGCACGCCCATCACGCAACCCGGCACCCTGCCGTGCGGAAGGATCTGGACCTGGTCCTGCTGATACGCCCGATCGCCGCGGTGAAGACCCGTGGTCGCGGATAGCCGATAGCCCAAGCTCGAAGTGCCCATGTACAGAAAACTATAATCGGTTTGCCCAGCATCAAAAGCCCCAAAACCGCGAACTAGTCGCGCGCCGGCGGGCGTCCATGGACGACAACCATCACTCCTTGCCCCGGCGGCTGATCGAACTGCGCATGGAGCATGCCGACCTCGACAACCTGATCGATGTCGCGGTCGCCGAGCCGGTCGGCGACGAGCTGTCGCTGCGCCGCCTGAAGAAGCGTCGCCTCCTGTTGCGCGACCGGATCTCGCGCATCGAAGCCGAGCTCGAACCGCCGCAGCCCGCGTGAGCCCCCTGGAGGACGCGGTCGCCAGCGCCCTGTCGGGCCACGGTGCACTCGCGACCGCCGACCCCGGGCATGTCGAGCGCCAGGAGCAGATCGAGATGGCGAATGCCATCGCATGCGCCATCGACAGCCGCTCTGCACTCGTCGTCGAGGCCGGAACCGGCGTCGGCAAGACCTATGCGTACCTGGTGCCGGCCCTGCTGTCGGGCGCACGCACGTTGCTCAGCACGGCGACGAAGACGCTCCAGGACCAGCTCTTCATGCGCGACATCCCGAGGCTGCGCGCCGCGCTCGGCGTGCCTGTCACGGTGGCCCTGCTCAAGGGGCGATCGAGCTACCTGTGCCTGCATCGCCTCGGCCAGGCGCGCGGCCAGGGCCACCTGCCGGATGCGTTCGCGGTGCGCGCGCTGGCCCGCATCGAAGCGTGGGCGCAGACCACCGCGGGAGGCGACCTGGCGGAGATCACCGGCCTCGACGAACGCAGCAGCGTCATCCCGCTGGTCACGTCCACGCGCGAGAACTGTCTCGGCAGCGAGTGCCCCGACTTCCGTGCCTGCCACGTCAACAAGGCGCGTCGCGACGCGATGGCGGCCGATGTCGTCGTCGTCAACCACCACCTGTTCTTCGCCGACATGGCGCTGCGCGGCGGCGGCGTCGCCGAGCTGCTGCCGAGCGTCGAGCTGGCCGTGTTCGACGAAGCGCACCAGCTGGGCGAGGCCGGCGTGCAGTTCCTCGGCACCGTGCTCGGCACCTCCCAGCTCATCGATTTCGCACGCGACACGCTGGGTGCCGGCCTGCAGCAGGCACGCGGGCTCGTGCCCTGGCCGGATCTCGCCGCGGCCTGCGACAAGAGCGCGCGCGACCTGCGCATCGCCGCGACCGGCTCGGCCGATCCGCGCAGCAGCCTCAAGCTGCGCTGGGCCGAACGCTGCGGCTCTGCCGAGTTCGTCGCCGCGCTGCGCGAGGTCGGCCAGGCCTGCGAGGCGGCCCGTGCCGCGCTCGACACGGTGAGCGAGCTCGGTCCTGATTTCGTCCGCCTCGCCGAACGCGGCGCCCGCCTGGCTGCGCTCGCTTCCGATTTCGCCGAGACCGCGCCGGAGGGGAAGATCCGCTGGATCGACGTCTCGGCCCATCAGGTCCGCCTCGTCGAATCGCCGCTCGACATCCGCGAGGCGCTGCGCGAGCAGATGCAGTCGTCGAGCAAGGCCTGGGTCTTCACGTCCGCAACCCTCGGCGACGACGATCGCCTCAGCTGGTTCACCGAAGCATCCGGCCTGGAAGACGCCCGCGTCTTGCGTCTCGGCAGCCCCTTCGACTATCGCCGCAACGCACGCGTGCACGTACCGCGACGCTTCCCGAAGCCGGCGGACGCCGAGCATCCGCAGGCGGTGGCCGCGCTCGCCGCGCGGTGCGCACGGGCGCTGGGCGGCCGCACCTTCGTGCTGACCACGACCCTGCGTTCGCTGCAGACCATCGGCCGCAGGCTCGCCGACGATTTCGCGGCGAGCGGCGGTGATGTCGAGGTCCTGGTGCAAGGGCAAGGATCGAAGCGCCAGCTCATGCAGCGCTTCCTCGAGGCCCCGCACGCGTTGCTGGTCGGCTCGCAGAGCTTCTGGGAAGGCGTCGACGTACCGGGCGACGCCTTGCAGTGCGTGGTCATCGACAAGCTGCCGTTCCCTCCGCCCAATGATCCGCTCGTCGAAGCGCGCACCAGGCGGCTGGAATCGGAAGGGCG